>DATBUK010000102.1:0-8523 GCA_036516155.1 Yaniella sp. | reverse complement strand
TGGCGTTTCTTGTCGGGCAGGCAAGACTCGATATCAGCGACTAACAGTGTTTTAAGCCGATTTGCTAATTCTTCTGTCTAAGTTGTAGAGTTGTGCCTACCGAAGACCGCCGGTCGTATTACACCTGTGCCAAATAGGTGTGACTGTAAAAGCTCGTACATGAGCGGCCCGCGTAGGTGAACATGTTGGCATAGAACCGCTGCTCCTTTGCAGTCAAGACTCTCTGCGCCCTGTGCACCTGCACGGGGCGTTTTTTCGTGTGAGGGCGACCGGCATATCCACGAAGGAAGGAGTGCCATGGCGAAACCTGAAAAAACTGCAGCCGTGGAAGAGCTTACGGAGCTATTTCGTAACTCATCCTCAGCTGTAGTCACAGAATACCGTGGTCTCACCGTAGAAGAGATCACGAACCTGCGTCGTGCTCTCGGTGAGAACGCTACTTACGCCGTGGCGAAGAACACGCTGACTGCCATTGCGGCAGAGCAGGCCGGGATCACTGCCCTCGAAGGCAAGCTGACCGGTCCTACCGCAATCGCATTCGTCTCGGGTGAAACCGTAGACGTTGCAAAAGTCATTCGTGATTTCGCCAAGGACCACGACAAACTGGTCATCAAGGGCGGCTACATGGATGGCCAACCACTTGATGAAGCCGATGTTATCCAGCTAGCAAGCCTCGAATCACGCGAGACCTTGCTGTCGATGATGGCTGGCGCAATGAAAGGCTCCCTGTCCAAGGCAGCCGCGACATTCCAGGCCCCAATCGAAAAGGCTGTTCGCCTCGCAGAAGCACTGCGCGAAAAGCAAGAAGAAGCTGCATAACCACTGGCGCATATCGTGCCAGACCCCACCCCATAAGACTTTTATCGTAAAGGAGCCAATATCATGGCAAAACTGTCAACCGAAGAACTGTTGGATGCTTTCAAAGAGCTGTCCCTGCTGGAACTGTCCGAATTCATCAAGGCTTTTGAAGAAGAATTCGACGTCACCGCAGCTGCTCCAGTAGCTGTAGCTGCAGGCGCACCAGCCGGTGGCGACGCCGATGCAGGTGCTGCTGAAGAGCAGACCGAATTCGACGTTGTTCTCGAATCCGCTGGCGATGCCAAGATCGGTGTCATTAAAGAAGTTCGCGCTCTGACCTCGCTGGGTCTGAAAGACGCGAAAGACCTCGTAGACGCCGCTCCAAAGGCTGTCCTCGAAGGTGTCGACAAGGCTGCTGCAGATGCTGCCAAGGAAGCACTCGAAGGCGCTGGCGCCACCGTTACCCTGAAGTAAGCTTCAGCCAGTCAGTTTGAACTGATTTACACTTCACCCCGCTACACCGTGTTGTAGCGGGGTGAAGTATTTAATACTGTATTGCCCAGCGCCTGGAGAATACTTCCTCGTCGGATCATCTCCAGTCTCCGTTACCTAATAGTCACGTAGTGTTCACCGACATCATTTCAAATATTCATAGGTCAGCAGCTTGACGCCCGTAAATCTGAAAGCACAGGTTCTACGAGTGAGGAATACGAATGAAGTGGGCATTTGTCCGGCATGGGCGCACCGAGTGGAGCCGCAAGCGACTGTTGCAGGGGCGCACCGACAACCCGCTGAATGCTGAAGGGTATTTCGAAGCGACCAAGGCTGCACAAAAGCTCCAACGTATGGGCCAGTGGCAGGCCATCTACTCGTCACCCCTGATACGCTCCGTCCAAACGGCCCAGAGGATCGCCGAGATCCTTGATATTGGCCGCGTACACAGACTCGATAATCTCATCGAGCGCGACTTCGGGCCAGCCGAAGGAATACACCTCGGCGACTTCGACGAAGAAACTCGCACGGAACTCATGTGTGCAGAGGAATCCGACGAAGAGGTTCAGCAACGAGCACTCGCTGCGTTCCGGGACATTGCCGCCGAGCAGCGCGGAAGTAACGTGATCCTCGTCGGTCACGGAACACTGTTTCGTATCGGTCTATCTGCTGTGGTGGGATACGAGTACCCGCCGATTCTCAATGGGGATGTTTTAGAATTCCCCGCCGAACAATTCCAGCAACTGTGAAGTGTGCGCCTAGCCGCCGATAGCGCTCATGGTCCGGTCCGGCTGAACAAACCCTGGCATACCAAGTCCGGTCTTTGTCTGACCGTGAGCTTTGGGTTTATGCCACATTGCCGTGCGCCACGCGTCAGCGATTGCCTCATCGGAAGACCCATCACGCAACAGCTCCATAAGATCGGTTTCCTCATGTGAAAACAGGCATGAGCGAACTTTTGCATCCGCGGTGATTCGGGTTCGAGAACAGGCAGAGCAAAACGGTTCGGTGACCGAAGCGATAATCCCAACGGAACCTAGAATTTCTTGGGTAGTTTTATCCCTGACATCAAACAGTTCGGCAGGTGCTGAGCCCCGTGGTTCTTCGTGGGGAGTCAGGGTATAAACTTCTGACAACTGTGCGCGGATCTCTTTGGCGGTCACCATGTTGTCGCGCTTCCACTTATGGTCGGCATCCAATGGCATCTGTTCGATAAAGCGCAACGCGTAGCCGTGTTCGAGACACCAGGTCAGAAGCTCAGCCGCCTGCTGATCGTTGATCCCTCGTAACAACACCGCGTTGATCTTGATCGGTTCTAACCCGGCAGCTTTGGCAGAGTGTAATCCCGACAGGACTTTCGTCAGTCGATCTCGGCGAGTGATCTTCGCGAAGGTTTCAGGGCAGACAGTATCCAAAGAGACATTGATGCGCTGTAGGCCCGCATCGACGAGATCATCGATTTTGCGCTCTAGGTTGATGCCGTTTGTCGTCATCGACAGTTCGACCTCGGGATGAGCCGCATGAATATCGCCAAGGATATCCACCAGGTCGGCGCGAACTAAGGGTTCCCCGCCGGTAAATCGAATCTTATCGATGCCCAACTGGCGGATCGCGATATCAGCTAGGCGGACCACCTCGTGTGCCGCGAGCATGTCGTCTTTTTTCAGCCAGTCGAGTCCTTCAGCGGGCATACAGTAGCGGCAACGTAAATTGCACTTATCGATCAGCGACATGCGAAGATCAGTAGCGGTACGGCCGAATTGATCGATCAAACCTGACACAGGTGCTCCTTTACCGTCACAAGCTTTCCCGGACGGAATGTTTGGGGCGAGTTATTTACGTTACGTTCTATAGTTAGTCTAGACCCTGGCAATAGTGTATGAAAGGGAGCCATGGATCCCCAACTGAGTCATGTTCGTGCCGATGGATCAGCACACATGGTGGATGTCACCGAAAAAACCACTACCACCCGTACCTCTCGTGCACAGGCTATCCTTCACACGCACACAGAGGTCGTCAACATGATCGTTGAAGCAGGGCTACCGAAAGGAGATGCGCTGCCAGTGGCCCGAGTTGCCGGCATCATGGCGGCCAAAAAGACGTGGGAAACCATCCCGCTATGCCACCCGATTCCGCTCGGGAAAATTACGGTAGATTTCGACGCCGATGTCGAGGCTGGCACAGTTCGGATTGAGACCTCGGTCAAAACCTCTGGAGTGACCGGTGTTGAGATGGAAGCCCTGTCGGCCGCCTCCACTGCAGCACTTACCTTGTACGACATGATTAAGGCCGTCGACCCGCGTGCCAGTATCACTGACATTCGGGTTGTCGAAAAAACCGGCGGGAAATCCGGAGACTGGTCTATCGAAGAAACCGGGGCTGAGTCGTGAGCCTGTCAACGACGCGCTATACCCAAGTGCTCACCCAGCTGCTGACCGAGAGGATCGGCCAGCTGCCAGCGATGACCAGACCGCTGGCCCAAAGCGTGGGATGGCGTCTTGCTTCGGATGTGGTGACCACGAGCCCCTCTCCACGGTTCGACAACTCCCAGATGGATGGGTACGGCATCGGCTACGCCAACGTCGCAGGGGGGCGGTTCCGGGTTGGCCCAGATGTTCCCGCGGGCACCGATCCGTCTGAGATTTACCACTACGGTGTCAACGGCTACGGCCATGACACGGCCGTCCCCATCATGACCGGGGCACAAATCCCTGAAGATGTCGTGGCTATCGTGCCGGTCGAACACGCGGACCCGCCAAAGTTCGTTGCAACTGGTGAATATGTCCGTCTTCCAGCAGTGGAAGTGGGTGCCTTTATCCGCAGGGCCGGCAGTGACATGCGATCGGGTACGCTCATAGCCAGGGCAGGGGAGACAGTGGATGCAGCCCTGGTCGCAGCTGCCGCCTCACAAGGACTCATCGAGCTGCCAGTCAAGGCCCGTCCCCGGATAGCCGTCGTGGCCGGTGGCGATGAAGTAGTCGGTGGTGAAACACCAGTGGCCGCCAAGATATTCGATGCCAACACGCCGCTTGTGGCCGCCCTGGGAGCCACCCATGGGATGAACATTGTGGCCACCGCATCAACCACGGACGATCTCAGAGACTTCCGAGGTGTACTCGATGCACTGATTCGTGACCACTCACCCGATATCATTCTCACCTCCGGTGGAATTTCGGAAGGCAAATATGAGGTCGTTCGCCAATTATTTGAACGTCTCGATGAAGCATGGGTTGGCAAGGTGAATCAACAACCCGGTGGTCCGCAGGGCTACGGCGTCTACGGCACCACTCCCATTATCGGGCTACCGGGTAATCCCATTTCGACGTTGGTCTCCGTGCGGATGCTCGTGTTGCCGGCATTATGGCAGGCCTTCGGTGCTGGATATGAACCGGTTGAAGTGACGGCACGAATCAATCACGCCGTCACCGGCATTCGGGGAAAGACCCAGTACCGGCGTGGAGTGGTGGGAGTCCACGGGGCTGAAGTCGTCGCCCAAGTTCAAGGAGATGCCGGATCGCATCTTTTAGCTCAAGCTGTCGGCGCCAATGCTTTGCTCGAAATCCCGCCGATGGCCCGACTCCAACCTGGTCACTCCGTGACCGCGCATCTGTTTGCCGATACCACGTTCAACACCCCGGTGCACCCGGTACCGCATAAAGTCTCCCCGCCAAAGGCTGCTCAGCGGACTGAGAATCACCCCGAAACACGAACCGGGACGGTCGTGATCGCATCGACGCGTGCGGCGACCGGGGTGTATGACGATGATGTCGGCCCAAAACTGGTGGAGTGGTTGACCGACAAAGGGTACTCCACCCCGGCCCCTTTGATCGTGACGGATCAAGACATGGAAGACACGCTGCAACGCTTGACGGCAGGGGAGTACGGCCCCATGCCAGATGTTTTGATCACCAGCGGCGGAACCGGTATTTCGCCAACTGATCAGACCGTGGAGGTTGTGTCCAAGCGTCTTGATCAACAGTTACCCCATGTCATGACGGCAATTTTGTTGGAGGGACTGCAAAATACTCCGCATGCAGCGTTATCCCGCGGAGTTGCGGGGCTCATCGAGAAGACGTTTGTGGTGACACTCCCTGGTTCGCCCGGGGGTGTGGCCGATGGTATGAAGGTGCTGGACGAGATTATCGACCATATTGTGGAACAAGTTCGTGGTGAAGACCACAAGCGATAAAGGGGTGTTTTTCCGCAAGGCAGGCCAACCTACTGGACAAAATGGGGTTCGTCAAGCTATGCTGAATCTTTGCGTAACCCTGTCTCCAGGTCGTTTTGGTGTCCCCGTCGGAAACTCGCCGGATGGCACCATCTCCACAGGATCATACACAAGAGCGGTTTGACCTTCATATAGCGGTGGGTCCCGTGTCTTCGTCTCGTGGCGTATCTGGCATGATTTTCGGGCGCTACGCGTACCTAAAATTTTGGAAGGTCTGTGAAAGGATCGCTGTTGGTCGCTTCTAGCACCTCTGATAACACAACCGCTACAAACTATCGACATGGCTCTTCAGCCGGTCGTGTTTCTTTTGCAAAAATTGCTGAGCCCCTCGATGTGCCCAATCTCCTTGCTCTGCAGACGGAATCATTTGACCGTCTCATGGGCAATGCGCGCTGGGCCGCTCAAGTTGAACGCGCACAAGAAATCGGCGACGACTCGGTAGTAACAACTTCTGGTCTGGCAGAAATTTTTGAAGAAATCTCGCCGATCGAAGACTACCAGGGCACCATGTCCCTGTCGTTCTCCGATCCGGAATTCTCTGACCCGAAGATGGGCGCCGAGGAAGCCAAAGAACGTGACGCTTCCTATGCTGCACCGCTGTACGTCAAAGCCGAGTTCATGAACTACAACACCGGCGAAATCAAGCAGCAAACCGTCTTCATGGGTGACTTCCCGCTGATGACCGACGAAGGTACCTTCATTATTAACGGTACCGAGCGCGTCGTCGTCTCCCAGCTGGTTCGTTCCCCGGGCGCCTACTTTGAACGCAGCCCGGATAAAACCACTGACAAAGACATCTACACTGCACGGATCATCCCGTCTCGCGGTGCTTGGTTCGAGCTGGAAATTGACCGCCGTGACCAGGTGTCCGTCCGCTTGGACCGCCGTCGTAAACAACCAGTCACCGTACTGCTGAAGGCACTGGGCTGGACCGAAGCTCGCATCCGCGAAGAGTTCGGTCACTACGACTCCATGATGCTGACCCTGGAAAAGGACGGCATCGCCGACCAGGAAGAAGCGCTCAAGGATATTTACCGTAAACTGCGCCCAGGTGAACCAGTTTCTGTCGACTCGGCGCAGAACTTGCTGGCGAACCTGTACTTCACCGAGCGCCGTTACGATCTGGCCAAAGTTGGCCGCTACAAACTCAACCGCAAACTCGGTGTCGACGCCCCACTGGGCGACCCATCCTCGCTGGTCCTCACTGAAGAAGATGTCACCCAGATGGTGCACTTCATTGCTGCACTGCATAATGGTGACTCCAAGATCAAAGGCACCCGAAAGGGCGAAGAAATCGACGTACCGGTAGAGGTCGATGATATCGACCACTTCGGTAACCGTCGTATCCGTGCGGTTGGTGAACTGATTGAAAACCAGATCCGCACCGGTCTGTCCCGGATGGAGCGTGTTGTTCGTGAGCGCATGACCACCCAGGACGTTGAAGCCATTACGCCACAGACGCTGATTAACATCCGTCCGGTGGTTGCTGCGATCCGTGAGTTCTTCGGAACTTCGCAGCTGTCACAGTTCATGGACCAGGGGAACCCGCTGGCCGGGCTGACTCACAAACGTCGTCTGTCGGCGCTTGGTCCAGGTGGCTTGTCGCGTGATCGTGCCGGCATGGAAGTTCGTGACGTGCACCCATCGCACTACGGTCGTATGTGTCCCATTGAAACCCCGGAAGGTCCAAACATTGGGCTGATCGGTTCGATGGCAACCTATGGTCGCATTAACGCTTTTGGTTTCATTGAAACGCCATACCGCAAGGTTGAAAACGGGCGCGTCACTGATCAGGTTGAATACCTGACCGCCGATGACGAACTGCACGTGCAGATTGCTCAGGCGAACGCTGTGCTCAACGATGACGGTACCTTCGCTGAAGAGCTCGTCATGTCACGTCAGCGTGGCGGTGACGGTGAACCAATCCTGGCTGACCCGTTCGATATCGACTACATGGACGTGTCCCCACGTCAGATGGTTTCGGCTGCAACCGCACTGATTCCATTCCTCGAGCATGACGACGCGAACCGCGCTCTGATGGGTGCGAACATGCAGCGTCAGGCTGTGCCATTGATCGAATCCGAATCACCGCTAGTTGGTACCGGCATGGAGAAACCCATTGCCGTTGACGCCGGTGACTCGATCATCGCTCAGAAGCCAGGCGTTGTCACTGAGGTCGCTGCTGACCTTGTGACCGTCATGGAAGATGAAGGCACAACCCGCCATTACCCCGTCATGAAGTTCGCTCGCTCGAACCAGGGCAACGCCTACAACCAAGTGGTCCGCGTTTCCGAAGGTGACCGCGTCGAGTTTGGTTCGGTACTGGCTGACGGCCCGTCGACCGACAACGGTGAACTCGCGCTCGGGAAGAACCTGCTCGTGGCATTCATGCCATGGGAAGGCCTGAACTTCGAAGATGCGATCATCGTCTCCCAGCGCATGGTTTCTGACGATGTCCTGACCTCGATTCACATTGAAGAATACG
Source organism: Yaniella sp. (assembly GCA_036516155.1). GTDB lineage: Bacteria > Actinomycetota > Actinomycetes > Actinomycetales > Micrococcaceae > Yaniella. The sequence goes on along the minus strand of DATBUK010000102.1, from coordinate 520 downwards.
AAGTCGATGCACGCGACACCAAGCTGGGTGCCGAAGAAATCACTCGTGACATTCCAAACGTGTCCGAAGAAGTCTTGGCACAACTGGACGAACGCGGCATCATTCACATTGGTGCCGAGGTCGAAGCCGGCGACATTCTGGTCGGCCGTGTCACTCCGAAGGGTGAGACGGAATTGACTCCAGAAGAACGCCTGTTGCGCGCTATCTTCGGTGAGAAATCCAAGGAAGTCCGTGACACTTCGCTGAAGGTCCCACACGGTGAATCCGGAACCGTTATCGGTGTCCGCATCTTCGACCGTGACGAAGACGACGATCTGCCAGCCGGTGTGAACCAGCTTGTCCGTGTCTATGTCGCGCAGAAGCGGAAGATCCAAGACGGTGACAAGATGGCTGGCCGCCACGGGAACAAGGGCGTCATCGCCAAGATCCTTCCCGTCGAAGACATGCCGTTCATGGCTGATGGCACACCGGTTGATATGATTCTGAACCCACTGGGTGTTCCGGGTCGTATGAACTTGGG
>DATBUK010000101.1:0-1976 GCA_036516155.1 Yaniella sp. | reverse complement strand
GCTCGCCAGGAGATGGTGCCTAATGACCCACCAACTAATGGTCCCAGGGCCATACCCATGCCGAGCGCGGCTTCATACAAAATGATGGCGGCTGTCGATCCGCCGTTGGCTGCTCCAACAATGCCGGCTAACGCCATCGTCACGAAGAGGGCATAACCGAACCCCCCAGCCAGCGCGGAGACCAATAATTTGCCCGACGGTATCCGATAGCCCGGCCAGGCTGGCGAAAAGAATGATAATGACCAACCCGGTTACCAGGGTGGCTTTGATTCCAATCCGAGTGGAGATGAAGCCGGCAAAGAACATCGTGGCTGCTGTCTCGCAAAGATACGAGGTAAAGAGCAGCATGGATTGAAAGGCCGAGGCATCGAGTTGCTCGGCGATGGTCGGCAGGATGGGGGAGACCAGGCCGATGCCGACGAAGGAGACTGCCGTCGCAAAGGTAATAGCCCATACGCTAGCTGGCTGTTTGAATACGTGTCCGGCTGACGGACTGGCCATGGGTGATCAACTGCTTTCGTAGGTTAGGCGAGTCCAATGAGGTCGTCGGTGAGGGTGTCGAGCAACCCGACGGCACGCTCGATCGTGGCGTAGTCATCGGGTGGTAGGGCCTCAAGTTTGGGCTGTAACACCGCGGTAACTTGATGGCGGTATTGTTCTAGGAGTTTTCGTCCGGTAGCGGTGAGCGCGACTAATTGCGCTCGCGCATCGACGGGATCGGCCTCGCGCACCACGAGACCGTCTTGAGCAAGTCGATTGACTGCAGAAGTCATCGCTGGTTGAGAGATGGATTCGTAGTCGGCCATGTGCGAGATCCGTTGTGGACCGAGGCGTTCGATATAGCCCAGTGCGCGCATAGACACCGCAGAGATCGGAATATTCGACACCTGGGTGACCACCCGTGCAAAACGGGATGAAGATGCCACGATCTGATTGGCCAACGGCCGCTGAGCGCCTTCTTGAGAATCATGGGACGAGGGATACATAAACAGATTATATAAATTGCTTATGCAGTTAAATAAGGACGCACCGAATTAGCACTCTATTTGACCAAGTGCTAATCGGGTAATACAGTTGGGAATTGGCACCCGCGGCATGCGAGTGCTAAAGCCTTTAGGTTCCAGCCATCCGGCACCCGCGACGACGGGTGGCTTGCCCGGCATAATTAGAATATTTACCTTTTACATTAGTAGGAGAGATTCATGGCTGTCTCCATCAAGCCTCTTGAGGACCGCATCGTAGTTGAACCACTGGCCGCCGAGCAGACCACTGCTTCCGGCTTGGTCATTCCAGACACCGCTCAGGAAAAACCACAAGAAGGAAAAGTCGTCGCCGTAGGCCCGGGCCGCGTTGCTGACAATGGCGAACGCATCAGCGTCGATGTTTCCGAAGGTGACGTCGTGCTGTTCTCCAAATACGGCGGAACCGAAGTTAAATACGGTGGTCAGGAATACCTGGTGCTGTCCGCTCGTGACGTGCTGGCTGTCATCGAAAAATAAGTCTGCCTCGTCAGAAACCATTTTTCGAAACGAACCATAAGGAGCACAGTTGGCTAAACAGCTGCTATTCAAAGACGATGCCCGTCGCGCACTGCAGGCCGGTGTGGACAAGTTGGCTGACACCGTCAAAGTCACCCTTGGTCCAAAAGGCCGCAACGTAGTCCTCGACAAAGCATGGGGCGCCCCCAACATCACCAATGACGGCGTCACCATTGCACGTGAAGTCGAGCTGGAAGACCCATACGAAAACATGGGTGCCCAGCTGGCAAAAGAAGTTGCCACCAAAACTCAAGACATCGCCGGTGACGGAACCACCACCGCAACCGTTCTTGCCCAGGCTCTGGTCAACGAGGGTCTGCGTCTGGTTGCCGCTGGCGCTGCACCAGGTGAGGTCAAAAAAGGTGTCGAAGCCGCAGTAGAAGTACTGCAGGAACGCCTGCTAGAAAACGCCGTAGAAGTTTCCGGTGACATGGTTTC
>DATBUK010000100.1:0-16031 GCA_036516155.1 Yaniella sp. | reverse complement strand
TTATTCCACTCCACGACACCCGAGATCAGGAAGATGCCCAGCCCCACGAGTGAACCCAACAATAGGCCGTCCGCTTCTGAACCTGAAAACTGGACGATCAATTGGATAGCGAACGTCGCCACGATGGCAATCAGCGACATGACCAGGTTATAGCGGGTAGGGGTGGGTTCTACGATCTTGCCTCCGGCTATCGGACGGTCAGTGTAGGAGCGGGGTTTTCGGTACGTCACAAATACTGCTACGAGCAGGCCGAGGGTCATTCCTAGCGCAGGGATGGCCATCGCTTGCACGATGTTGATCCCCGAAGTGTCAAGACCTGCGCGTTCGATGTTGCCGAGCAGAATGTCTTCCAGAAAAATCTTTCCGAAGCCGACCGGTAACGTCATATACGTGGTGACCAGACCGAAAGTTAAGACACATGCGATGAGACGACGGTCGATCTCGAGACGGTTCATAACTGTCAGCAGAGGCGGGATAAGGAGCGGAATGAAGGCAATATGTACCGGGATAAGGTTCTGGGACATGATCGACATGGCCAAGATGCCAGCAATGAGCAGATAGCTGGTGGCGGTCACGACTTTCTGAGAGGCACCCTCTGCATTGGCATCGAGCTTGCGAATCAGTGCATCAGCGAGCGCCTTGGGTAACCCAGAGGCCGCGACTGCCATGGCGAAAGCTCCCAACAGCGCATAGGACAGGGCAATTTTGGCGCCGTCTCCTAGGCCTGTTTGGAACGCCACCATGGTGGATTCCAGCCCCATTCCCGCCATAAGACCGCCCACCAGGGCACCAATAAATAACGCGATGACGACGTGGACTCGCAATAGGGCCAGCAAAAGCATCACGGCCACGGCAATAACTACAGCATTCACGAACGCTAAGCTTAGACTATTTCGCGCTCGCCAACGATCTGAGCACAGCAAAGGGTGGGTGTACATCCCAATCAGGGCGGCAAAATGGGCTCCGATTTGCCTATTATATTCTGGGCGGCATTGCTAGTATGGTGATATGGCTCACTCATCACAGCATTCAGGTTCAGCATCCATTGTGGTCGGGGTTGACGGATCCGAACACAGCAAAACAGCCTTTGAGGTTGCTCACGGACTAGCGCAACAGCGCCAGATGGCACTCAAAGTGGTCTCCGCATACAAGGAGCCCGGTTATGAATATCTGCCCGAAAACGTTCAAGGGTTAGCAAAGCGCAACGCAGAAGAGTTTATGGATGACCTCCTGGTCACCGTGAAAGACACTGAAGTTCCCATCTCCACGGCGACTATTGAGGGCGATGCGGCCGGAGTGTTGATCAATGAATCACGGCATGCCGCATTAGTAGTCGTCGGTAAAAGGGGACGCAGTCGATTCGCCGGTCGTTTCCTTGGAAGTGTGTCAGCATCTGTTGCCTCACACGCGCACTGCCCGAGCCTCGTGGTGCCAGCGCGCGCCAAGAGAAAAGACCTCCCTGAAGCTGCATTCGCCGGCCTGCCGGAAGAGCTTGACGATACCTCTATCGGGGCCATCACCTCAGAAGGGGTCTCCGCAAGTGCCGATTTCCGCGACAGTATTGTGGTGGGAATCGATCTCGACATTCAGCCCATAGATCTTGCCCTGACGGCCGCAAAATATGCCGAAGCACGGAACCTGAACCTGGTGTTGGTCAGTGCCCAGCCGTTCAGCGGTAGCCCGTGGATGCCGGTCTCTCCTGCCTACTATGCGCAGGTCCCTGATCTACGCAAAAATGTAGCGGATAGATTAGCTTTCTTTGCCGAAGCGATCGAGGATCAGACGAGTGCTCCTGTGCAGTGGCGGTTCTATGATGCCAACCCATCTGACATCCTGACCGAAGCATCCCACACCGCTTCCATGATCGTCACGGGGACGCGCGGTCGCGGGGGATTTACCGGTCTGCTGCTAGGGTCCGTCAGTCAGGCCGTGTTGAATCGAGCGCTCTGCCAGGTGCTCGTCGTCCCGACCCGAATAGATGACTAACTAGTTGGGTTGCCTAACCGCGTGGAGATCTTGTTTGCTGCTGCTACGCACTTATGAATGAGATCTGTGATGACTGCATCATTCGTCCGATACGCGGGTGCGGCGGTGAGTACAGCTGCTACGACCCGATGGCGATGGTCATAGACCGGAGCCGCTATACCAATTTCATCATCGAATGTCTCTTGCACATTTGTTGAGTAGCCGCGCTCACGAACCCGTGCCAATCGGTTCGTTAAGTCATCATAAGCCCAACCCTCTTGCAATAAGGTGCCTTGTTTATCGAGAAGAGTACGGACAGTTTCAGGCGCCATATCGGCCAGGAAGATTTGAACGCTGGCTGAGCCGGTAGATGAATACCGCGCTCCTAGTGGTGATGTGTGTTTAATCGTCCGATCAGCTGCGATCTGCTCGACAGTTACCGCGGCGGATGCCTCCCAGACTGCCAACACCGCAGTCTCCTGGGTCGCAGCCGCTAACTCCACTAGATATGGGTAAGCAACCTTGCGTACGTCAAGGTTGGCCAGTAGCGGACCGGCAATCGCGATCAGCCCTAACCCCAGCCGGTATTTGCGGGTCGTGGGATCTTGCTCCACCCACCCTTCGGTTTCCAAAGTTGCAAGTAAACGCGATACCGATGATTTGTGCAATCCGACCTCGTTAGCAATTTCAGTGACTCCAACGAGGGGTTTTTCTGACGAAAAACACCGAAGAACGTCAATGACATTATGGACGACCGAGTTACGCGGTGAACTCATCTTGCTCCTCTGGTCTTCGAACTTCTAAGGATCATACTCTACAAGGCAGGGTCAAGTAGCATGGCTGAGCGGCGATCGTCCGCCTCGGGGCGTTTTGATAGGGTACCAGCAGACGTTCGCACGCCTTGCTGGCATATACTGCCGCTGTCGTGATTACTGAAAGGGAGTCTCATGAGTACTTCTGTCGAAACCGACGTCGCAGCAGTAGTGCAGGCAGCAACACTAAGCGGGGCTAGGCCATTTAAAAATGCGACGGGCGATTGGGCTTCCGCGGTTGAAGTTGCGCTGTTGGACACCATCCTGAGCATTGGCGCTCAAATTGATGGCGCCTATGGTACCGGGGTACTCCCTCGGCTACGAGCTTTCAAAGCCTTTCGAGGCCAAGCCAATATGATGCGTGTGGTTGCGACGCTAGGCCCGTTTGGTTTAGCTGATTTCGTGCCTGAGCAGTCTCAAATCGACCAGCTGATGGAAGCTGCCGGTCAACTCCTTGATGCCGGGATCCATGCCGCCTCAGATGTCGACCCGGCATCCGATGTGCAGCGTCACGCGTTGATCAGCACCACCGGTGTCCCAGAAATCGCCTGGCAGTATTTTTTGATCGCCTTGGGGCACCAAAGCCCTGAACTGGCGAAGCTGAAAGACACCTGGCTTGATCAGTTCGTCCAGCGTGCCATAGGTTATACCACCATAGATCCTCAACAACGTGATGTGTTGCTCCAAGCTGCGACCGCCGAACTTGACACCCTGCACCAACGCAAGTCTTATGGCACCATGCCAACGTTTACCGTACCGCAGTTACAGCAGGCCATTTTTCGGGCCGAATACGCGCGGGTAACAGCCTGAGACCATGCTCACCTAGAGTGCTTCTCGCACCATCGAATAGAAATTTTTGACATGCTTTGATGCGGTATCCTCGGCTCCATCGGCGTCGCCCGAGAGGATCTGCTCGATCAAATGCGTGTGCTCTGCAATATGGTCGTGCAGCGACGGAAGGCGGTCGGATAGGGCGGCCCAGATGCGAGTAGCGATATTGTCTAACCGAATGAGGGTCTCTGACAGATGCTCGTTATGCGTCACACTGTAGATCAAGCGGTGCACCGAAAGGTCATACGCCAGTAGGTCTCGTTGCGATTGCTCAGGGTTGAGATCTTTGATGTCCGCTAAGACTTCAAGGAGTTGCTCGCGCCATTCACCACCACGCGCTTCAGCGGCCCGACGGGCAGCCAACGGTTCCAGCGCCTGCCGGATTTCAGAAACGTGCGCTAACTCTGTGACATCCACTTGATTGGCAAACGTTCCACGGCGTGGATACGTGACCACCAAGTGATCTGACTCCAGCCGTTTAAGGGCTTCGCGTAAAGGGGTTCGCCCAACCCCCATTTCCTCGGCGAGCTGCTTTTCCATAATCGGTGCACCCGGTTGGATGTCGAGCATGATTAACCGGTCAAGTAGAATCCGGTAGGCGCGATCGGAGAGCGATTCGCTAGTAGTATCGACGGTCTTCAACGTAGTCATCCGTGTCCTTTCGTTGTGTCTCATTGTGCACCAATTGCGGATTAACCGCAGCGTTTGAAGATATCATCGCCACCCCTTGACATCACTGTGGTAAACATCATAACCTGTGATCGGTATCTGATATATCAATTGTCGTTCAGGGATTTTAAGGAAGTTACATGACTAGTACAACCTCCACTCACTTCGCAACGCAGGTTGCGGATTCGCTGACACAGGATCTGGTTGAGCTCGATCCGGAAATCGCTGGTTTTCTTGATCAGGAACTGCAGCGACAACAGCGTGGTTTGGAAATGATCGCTTCGGAAAATCACACTCCGATGGCGGTCATGCAAGCCCAGGGCTCAGTGCTGACGAATAAGTATGCCGAAGGTTATCCCGGACGTCGGTATTACGGTGGTTGCGAGCATGCAGATTCTGTCGAGCGCCTGGCGATCGACCGGGTCAAAAGCCTCTTCGGTGCCCAGTACGCCAACGTGCAGCCACACTCGGGCGCGCAGGCCAACGCGGCGGTCATGCACGCACTGATCCGTCCTGGTGACACAGTTATGGGACTGAATTTGGCCCACGGGGGTCACCTGACCCACGGCATGAAACTGAACTTCTCCGGTCGACTCTACAACATCGTGCCCTACTCGGTTGATGAAACCACCTATGAAGTCGATATGGACGAGGTTGCCCGACTTGCGCGCGAACACCAGCCGAAGATGATTGTTGCGGGCTGGTCAGCTTACCCACGGCAGCTGGACTTCGCGCGGTTCCGCGAAATTGCCGACGAAGTTGGTGCCTACCTATTTGTCGATATGGCTCACTTCGCCGGACTCGTCGCTGCCGGTCTGCACCCCTCACCCGTTCCGCATGCTCACGTGGTCACCTCGACCACGCACAAAACACTTGCCGGTCCACGCGGTGGCATCATCTTGACCAATGACGCGGACATCGCCAAGAAGGTTAACTCGGCGGTCTTCCCCGGTCAGCAAGGAGGCCCGCTGATGCACGTGATCGCGGGCAAAGCAGTTGCGTTCAAAGTGGCCGCTGAAGAAGAATTTGCCGAACGGCAACGCCGTACCATTGAAGGCGCCAAGATCTTGGCTGACCGGCTATCACAACAAGATGTCGCCGATGCCGGCATCTCGGTGCTCACCGGTGGTACGGATGTCCACCTGGTCCTCGTAGATCTGCGAGATTCAAAACTCGACGGCAAACAGGGTGAAGACCTCCTGCAAGAGGTTGATATCACCGTCAATCGCAATGCTGTCCCATGGGACCCGCGACCACCAATGACCACATCGGGTCTGCGCATTGGTACCCCGGCACTGACCACCCGCGGCTTCGGTACTGAAGCCTTCGAAGAGGTCGCCGACATTATTGCTCTGACGCTCATCGCCGGTGCCACTGGTAACACGGAGGCACTCCCAGAGCTGGCGCAACGTGTCGAAGCCTTAGTCGACGCTCATCCGCTATACCCCAACCTGGAATCGTTCGGAGCATAACCATGGCAGAACTTCTCCCACAACACCCCGATTTTTTGTGGCGTAACCCAGAACCCAAGTCCTCCTACGATGTGATTATCGTCGGCGCAGGCGGACACGGCCTAGCCACCGCGCACTATCTTGCTTCCCGGCACGACATCACCAATGTCGCAGTCATCGATAAAGGTTGGTTGGGTGGCGGCAACATGGCTCGCAACACGACCATCATTCGGTCGAATTACCTCTGGGACGAGTCCACCGACATTTACGAAACCTCGCTGAAACTCTGGGAACAACTTCCAGAAGAACTCGATTACGATTTCCTGTTCTCTCAACGGGGCGTGCTGAACCTGGCTCACCACGTCTCAGAAGTCCGCGACTCCAAACGACGCGTCAACGCCAACCGTCTCAATGGTGTCGATTCTGAATGGCTTGAACCAGAAGAAGTCAAAGAAATCTGTCCGATTATCAACATTTCGGACAACATCCGATACCCCATCATGGGATCCACGTACCAGCCTCGTGCCGGGATCGCCAAGCACGACCACGTCGCCTGGGCCCTAGCACGCTCGGCAGATCATGCTGGCATCGACATCATCCAAAACACCGAAGTCACCGACATTTTGGTAGAACACGGCGCAGTCACCGGAGTAGACACCACGCGCGGCAAGATTCGCGCCGGCAAAGTGGCCCTGTGCGGAGCCGGGCATTCCTCCCAGTTAGCAGACATGGCCGGGATCAAACTGCCGATCCAGTCACACCCGCTCCAAGCGCTGGTCTCGGAACTCTTTGAGCCAGTGCATCCAACCGTGGTGATGTCCAACCACATCCACGTCTACGTTTCCCAAGCACACAAGGGCGAACTGGTCATGGGCGCCGGCATCGACACCTACAACGGCTTCGGCCAACGCGGCGCGTTTCACGTGATCCAGGAACAAATGGCAGCGGCCGTGGAACTGTTCCCGATCTTCTCGCGTGCGCATGTGCTGCGCACCTGGGGTGGCATCGTGGACACCACCGCCGATGCGTCCCCCATTGTGTCGAAAACCGAAATTGACGGCCTCTACGTCAACTGCGGTTGGGGCACCGGCGGCTTCAAGGGCACCCCGGGCGCGGGCTTTGCACTGGCCCACACCATCGCCCACGACGAACCCCACGAAATCAACGCACCATTTAACCTGGAGCGTTTCGAAACCGGCCACCTTATTGACGAACACGGCGCAGCAGCCGTGGCCCACTAACGAAAGGCAACAGCCATGATGCTCATTGATTGCCCGTACTGCGGGCCACGCAACGAAACCGAATTTGGCTATGGCGGTGAAGCGCACGTCGCCTATCCGGAAGATCCCTACGCCCTGTCCGATCGGCAATGGGCCGAATACCTGTTCTACCGCGACAATCCCAAAGGCGACTTTGCCGAACGCTGGGTCCACAACGGTGGGTGTCGCAAATGGTTCAACGCGATTCGCGACACCGTGACCTACAAATTCAAAGCCACCTATCCGGTCGGCTCGCCCCGCCCTGAGGTTACCGGAGGTACCAAGTGACTCACACCCCAACTGATCAAGCAACACAGACCGCCGATGGCGGCTCGGGCAACTACGCCTACCGGCTCACCCCCGAACAAGCACCGCACGCAGTCGTTGATCACAACGACCCCATCGACGCCATCGTGGATGGCACCAAGGTTCCGGCACTGCGCGGCGACATGGTGGCTTCCGCTTTGCTGGCCAGCGGAACCCGCTCGGCCGCCAACTCAATGTATTGGAACCGGCCACGCGGCGTGTTTGCCGCCGGGGCCGAAGAACCCAACTCCCTGGTACATCTCTCTGCGCGGCATGTCGGTGACATCGAAGAATCGATGCTGACCTCCACGACTGTGCCGGTGACCAACGGAATTGCAGCCACACAGTTGCGCGGATTAGGTACACTAGATCCTGCTGAGGACCAGGCCTACTACGACCACGTCCACGTCCACACGGATGTATTGGTGGTCGGGGCCGGCCCGGCCGGGCTGACTGCCGCCGCGAACGCCGCCGCTTCAGGCGCTCGCGTGATGCTCATGGACGAAAAGCCATGGGCAGGCGGGAGCCTGCTGGACGCACCCTATGAAACCATCGATGATGTGTCGGCCCCGCAGTGGATCGATACCACGCTGGCTCAGCTGAACTCGGCCGAAGACGTCGAAGTCCTGGCCGATACGACGGTGACCGGCGTCTACGACGAAAACTACGCGATCGCCGTGCAGCGCCGCACACACCATCTGGATGAAGCCCCCGGTGCGGGTATCTCTCGGGAACGTATCTGGCACGTTCGTGCCAACCAAATTGTGCTCGCTACAGGAGCCCACGAGCGTCCGCTGGTTTTCAAGAATAATGATCGCCCCGGCATCATGTTGGCATCGGCCGTTCGCACCTACCTCAACCGGTATGCGGTACGCGCCGGCAAACAGATCGCGGTCTTTACCACCAACGACTCGGTCTACCCGCTGGTCTCAGAACTCGCGACCACCGGGGGAGTCGTTGCGGTCATCGACGCCCGAAGCTCGGCCTCTGCGGCAGCACAACAAGCCGCAGCCGACGGCGTAAACGTGCTTATCGGGTCTGCCGTCATTGATACCCACGCGGGTGAAGATAACGAATTAAATGCCATCACCGTGGCACCACTGCACGGTACAATCGACACTTCCAAAGCCCAGCGTCTCGAGGTTGATACCCTTGCCGTATCGGGCGGCTGGTCACCGGTGGTCCACCTGCACTCGCAGCGTAACGGTCAGATCGACTGGAACGACGACCTCCAGGGTTTCGTTGCGGTCGAATCCGTTGAGAATATGCGGTTGGCCGGCGCTCTGACTGGGAACTACGCGACTGCTTCCGCGCTGACTTCAGGTGCTCAAGCTGGTGCAGCAGCCGCGACGGCAGCCGGTTATCCGACCGAGGCCAAGGCTTCGCGTGCCATTGATCGGCCCTATGGTCCGGTCCAACCAGTGTGGTTGGTGCCGTCACCGGACGGCGAAACCGCCGACGACTACCAGCAGCACTTTGTCGATTTGCAGCGAGACCAGTCGGTCGCCGACATCCTGCGCGCCACCGGTGCCGGTATGAGCTCGGTCGAACACGTCAAACGCTATACCTCAATTTCCACCGGTGCTGATCAAGGCAAAACCTCGGGTGTCCCAACTATCGGCGTGATGGCGAACATCCTGGGGGTAGAAGATCTCGGCGCTATCGGTACCACCACCTTCCGGCCGCCCTACACGCCGGTTGGTTTCGCCGCCCTAGCAGGACGTCGTCGCGGGCCGCTCTTTGAAGTTGCCCGTACCACTCCGATGCACTCGGCCCACGTCGCCGCCGGGGCGGTATTTGAAGATGTTGGCCAATGGAAACGTGCCAGGTACTATCCGCAGGGCAACGAAACCATGGACGAAGCGGTCTACCGCGAATGCGCAGCCGTGCGGGACTCCGTCGGGATGTTTGATGGCACCACGCTGGGCAAGATCGAACTGCGTGGCAAGGACGTGCCCGAGTTCCTCAATCGGATCTACACCAACGGGTATAAGAAACTCAAGGTGGGTATGGGCCGCTACGGTCTCATGCTGTCCGCCGACGGCATGATCTTTGACGACGGGGTGACCCTGCGCCTGGCCGAAGACCGGTACTTCATGCACACCACCACTTCGGGTGCAGCCGACGTGCTGGACTGGATCGAAGAGTGGTTGCAGACCGAATGGCCAGAGCTGGATGTGTTCGCAACTTCGGTCACCGAACAATACGCGACCATCGCCGTTGTTGGCCCCAAATCGCGTGAGGTCATGAGCAAACTTGCCCCGGATGAAGACTTCTCGGCCGAAGGCTTCAAATTCATGGAATTCCGCGACATCACCCTGGCCTCGGGCATCCCAGCCAGAGCCAGCCGAATTTCCTTCTCAGGCGAACTCGCCTGGGAAATCGCCGTGGATTCCTGGTACGGCCTAGCTGTGTGGGAAGCCGTGGCCGAAGCCGGTGCGGAATTCAACATCACCCGCTACGGGACGGAAACCATGCACGTGCTGCGTGCCGAAAAAGGATTCATCGTGGTTGGTCAAGAAACCGATGGTACCGTGACCCCACAAGATATCGGCGCCGACTGGATTTTGGCCCAACACAAGGACTTTATCGGCAAACGCTCATTCTCACGGGCAGACAACGTTCGTGAAGACCGCAAGCAGCTAGTTTCGGTGTTACCAGATGACCCGACGTTCCGACTAGAAGAAGGTGAAGCCCTGGTCGCCATCGACACACCGATCGATCTCGACGCCGGCCCGGTACCGCAAGAAGGCTGGGTCACCGCCTCCTATAACTCTCCGGCACTGGGCCGGACGTTCGGACTGGCACTCGTGAAAAATGGTTTTGACCGCATCGGTGAAAGCCTCAAAGCACTTGTTGACGGCCAAGAAGTGACCATGAAAATCGGACCCACCGTCCTCTACGACCCAGAAGGAGCTCGTCGTGATGGCTAATGTACAACAACTGCGGCGTTCACCACTTGCCGACCGAACCGAAGAACTCCAAGCTGCTTCGAACCCGTCCGTGAGTCTTCGCGAAGTCCCGTTTCTGACTCAAGTGGGACTGCGTGCCCAACCTGGCACCGAGGGCTACGCCGCGCTCGGTGAAAAACTGGGCGGACTACCGACCCGAGTTGGCGAAGTCATCGGTGATGCCTCATCGACGGCTGTGCTGTGGTTGTCCCCGGATGAGTTTCTGGCAATCGATGCCCCGGATACTGGACTGGCAGATACGCTGACCACCGCACTGGGCGACCGTTCGGGACAGGTCTTGGAATTATCCGCCAACCGGACGATCATTGAACTATCGGGCACGGCCGCCACTTCCGTGTTGCGCAAGTCCTGTCCATTAGATCTGCATCCAAGAGCGTGGACCATCAATCAGGCCTACGTCACCGAGGTGGCACAGACTCCGGTCATTTTGTGGCGGATCGCTGAAAACACCTGGTGGATTGCGCCACGAATCTCCTTTGCAGATCACGTCGTCAACTGGCTACTCGACGGAATGGTCGAGTTTTCGAAAGGGTAAGCCATGGCATTGAGTGTGCTGGATATGTTCTCGATCGGGCTGGGGCCGTCATCGTCCCACACCGTGGGTCCCATGCGGGCGGCAGCCCAATTTATTAACCGACTCGATGATGCGACCTTGGCGGCCACCGACCGAGCCCAAGTCGAACTTTTCGGTTCGCTGGGGGCCACCGGAATTGGGCACCATTCCGACACCGCGGTCATCTTGGGGTTAGCCGGGCACGACCCCGCCACGATCGTGCCCGAACAGGTCGATGACATCATCGCCAGAGTGGAAACCTCGGCAACGCTGGATCTTGCCGGGACCAAAACCGTGGCATTCGATCGAGCACGCGATGTCATTTTGCACTTGTCCAAGTCACTCCCCGGTCACCCCAACGGCATGAAATCGACCGTCTTCGACGCTAACGGTCAAGAATTGGCCTCCGAGATCACCTATTCGATCGGTGGCGGCTTCGTGGTCACCGAAGACGAACTCGATCAACCCCTGACCACCGAGCGTAAGGTCCGCCACGACTACCGCACCGGAACCCAGCTGTTGGAAATGTGCCAGCAGCAGGGAAAGAGCATCGCGGAGCTGACGTGGGAGAATGAGCTGGAATGGCGCGATGCCGATGAAATTCGTTCGGAACTGCTGCATATTTGGCAGGTGATGCAAGACTGTGTCCAGGCGGGGATCGAACGCACCGAAACAACACTGCCGGGCGGGTTGAAGGTCACACGGCGTGCACCGAAGCTCTACCAACAACTTTCCGCAGGCGGCACAACGGAGCGTACCGGTGACACCAGTGATGCCCTGCGCGGTATCGAATGGGTCAACCTGTATGCCCTGGCCGTCAATGAAGAAAACGCATCTGGTGGACGCGTTGTGACCGCACCAACCAACGGGGCAGCGGGCATTATCCCTGCGGTACTGCACTACTACACACGCTTCCTTGACGACGTCACCGACGACAAGATCGTAGAGTTTATGCTGACCGCCGGCGCTATCGGCATCATTATCAAGACACAAGCTTCAATATCGGGTGCTGAAGTCGGATGCCAAGGTGAAGTTGGCTCCGCATGCTCGATGGCGGCAGCAGGTTTAGCCGCCGTCATGGGTGGCACCCCGTCCCAAGTCGAAGACGCAGCGGAGGTGGCCCTAGAGCACAACCTCGGTATGACCTGTGACCCGGTGGGTGGGCTCGTCCAGATCCCCTGTATCGAACGCAACGCGATTGCCTCGGTCAAAGCGATCAATGCAGCGCGCTTGGCGCTGCACGGCGACGGGACGCACAAAGTCAGTTTGGATCAGGCCATCGAAACGATGCGTGCCACCGGTGCGGACATGATGGACAAGTACAAAGAAACCTCACGAGGTGGACTAGCAGTCGCGGTCACCATGCCCGAATGCTAAACGAACCGCCATTCGACAAAAGGTCGGTCCGGGAAACCGGGCCGACCTTTTGGGTTAAATCTTGGGTCTCAACCATATTAGCTGTGAAGTAGATCGTGGTGATCGATGTGTCTTTCGCTCACTTCTTGCACGAAGCTCCAGAATCGAATGGGTGCGTGGCAGCCTTGCAAACATGCGAAAGCGTGGCGAAAAATGGTCGCTGCACCAGCGAATCATTAACGCATCGAAAATGATCACTACTTTTTGGTCCTGCAAAAGCGAAATGTTGTGAATCTCCTAGATCTGGGCTTCAGGGGCTCTTAGTGTTGTGGGTGGTAAAGGCATATTGCATGTCTCGAGTAGACCTCTATACAGAATGGGATTGGCATGGCAGATTTGCTACCCGAACATCCAGATTTCCTGTGGCGGAACCCGCGCCTGAAATCGTCCTATGACGTGGTCATCGTGGGCGCCGGTGGGCACGGCTTGGCAACCGCGTACTATCTGGCAAAAGAACACGGCATCACGAACGTGGCCGTCGTCGATAAAGGCTGGTTGGGCGGGGGCAATATGGCCCGGAACACCACCATTATCCGCTCCAACTATATGCTGGACCGATCCACTCGGTTCTTCGACCGTTCTCTGCAAATGTGGGAAGGCCTCGATCAGGAACTCGAATACGATTTCCTATTTTCCCAACGCGGGCTTATTACGCTGGCCCATACCGATGCAGAGGTCCGGGAGTCGATCCGACGAGTCGAGTCCAACCAGCTCAACGGAGCCGACGCCGAGTGGCTCAGCCCCCAGGATGTCAAAGAGCTGCTGCCGATTGTCAATATTTCTCAAGACATCCGTCACCCGGTGATGGGTGCCACCCACCAGCCCCGAGCCGCCATTGCGAAACACGATCACGTGGCCTGGGCCTATGCACGCAAAGCCTCCGCCATGGGCGTGGACATCATCCAAAATACCGAGGTCACAGGCTTTATCAAAGATGGCGACAAAGTTCTCGGCGTCGAAACCACCCGGGGCAACATCGCGACGGAAAAAGTCGGCATCGCGGTGGCCGGGCACTCGTCGCTGCTGGCAGAAAAAGCCGGTTTCAAAGTACCGATCCAATCGCGCACTCTGCAAGCTCTGGTCTCTGAGCTCTTCGAACCCGTGCATCCGACGATTCTGACCTCCCACCATATCCACGTGTACGTGTCGCAAGCTCATAAGGGTGAGTTGGTCATGGGTGCAAACACTGACCCATATACGGCCTACGGAGCTCGCGGCGGCTTCCACACCATCGAACGACAACTGGCCGCGGCTGTCGAACTGGTGCCGATTTTCGCACGGGCGCACCTGATCCGGGTTTGGGGCGGTGTCGTAGACATTTCGCCTGATTCCACACCGATCATTGGCAAAACTCCGGTTGATGGCATTTACATCAACTGTGGCTGGGGCTCTGGCGGATTCAAAGGCACCCCAATCGGTGGCTACACGTTAGCCCACACGATTGCCCATGACGAACCCCATGAATACAACAAACACTTCGGCCTTGACCGCTACTACAGCGGGCACCTGGTCGACGAACACTCGGCGTCCGGCGTCCTGCACTAGGAGAACCTCGACCATGATGTTAATTGACTGCCCCTACTGCGGGCTGCGAGACGAAACCGAATTCGAATACGGCTCGCAAGCCCATGTGCCGTACCCAAAAGACCCACAGGCGCTGACCAACGACGAATGGGCCGAATGGCTGTACTTCCGCGACAACCCGATGGGCGAGCGTGCTGAACGCTGGGTCCATCTGCTGGGATGTCGTAAATGGTTCAACGCCGTCCGCGACACCATGACCTATGAATTCAAAGCGACCTACCCGGTTGGCACACCACGCCCCGATACCTCCAGCACTCAAGCAGGCACCCAATGACCAACACCGCAGCACTGACCACTGGCACCTCTTTCCGCGTCTCACCCGATGTGGCGCCCGGTGCCGCCATTGATCGTGATGACATCGTTGAAATCACCGTAGACGGACACGAACTCACCGCGTACCGCGGCGATACTGTCACCTCAGCGTTACTCGCCAACGGCTACCGAACCGTCGGGGACTCAATCTATTTGGGCCGCCCACGCGGAGTTTTGGCCGCCGGCGTAGAAGATCCCAACTCGTTGGTGACCGTCACGCGCGATAAACCCAACACGATTCCTGAGACCATGCTCATCGGCCCAACCGTGGAGATCACCAACGAGATGGTCGCCAACCACCTGCAGGGCATTGGCAAACTGGCCGAGACTGCCGATCCGGAATATTACGATTACGTCTACGAACACCCAGATGTGCTCGTGGTGGGGGCAGGGCCGGCCGGCCTTGCTGCTGCACGACAGGCGTCCCGCGCCGGAGCGCGTGTGTTGATCCTCGATGAGCGCGCCACATTCGGCGGGAACCTGGCCGGCACTCCGGACGCCGTGATTGACGGTCAACCCGCCGACACGTGGATCGCTGTGAC
Source organism: Yaniella sp. (assembly GCA_036516155.1). Lineage (GTDB taxonomy): Bacteria > Actinomycetota > Actinomycetes > Actinomycetales > Micrococcaceae > Yaniella. Next base: position 1,359 of record DATBUK010000100.1, on the reverse strand, counting down.
CGTCGCGGAGCTCAAAGCCAATGATGACGTGGTGATCCTGAACCGCACCACGGTGTTCGGAGCCTACGAAAACAACTACTTCATGGCCACACAGCGCCGTACTGATCACCTCGACGAACAGGTTCCTTTTGGTGTCTCCCGCGAGCGCATCTTCCATATCCGAGCCAAACAAGTGGTCCTGGCCACCGGTGCCCATGAGCGCCCGATCGTGTTCAAGAACAACGATCGACCTGGCATCATGCTCGCATCAGGCATCGCCGGCTATCTCAACCGCTACGGCGTGCAAGCTGGCAGCAGCATCGCACTGTTCACCACCAACGACTCGGTCTATCCGCTGGCTCACCAGTTGCATGCCAATGGTGGATTGGTCGCGGTCATTGACGCCCGGGCTGAGCTCAGCGCTACCGCACAATCAGCGTTGGCCGCTGGAATTGACGTGCTAGCCGGTTCCGTGGTGGCCGATACCACCGGTAACGACCACGGTGAACTCACTGCGGTCACGGTTGCTGTCTATCACAACGACGGCACCTTGGGCGCAACACAGCAGCTCGACGTCGATACCCTGGGTGTTTCTGGTGGTTGGTCGCCTGTGGTTCACTTGCATTCGCAACGTCAAGGCCAGATCGTATGGGACCGCGAGGTCGACGCCTTTGTGGTGGGTCAGCCCCGCGAGTCCTTCCACTACGTCGGTGCAGTAACGGGCTCCCTGTCGCTGGGCGAAGCCCTCGCCAACGGTGCCAATGCCGGCGCTGCCGCAGCAGATGCCACGGGTCACTACTCGTTTGCCCAACCGCCCACCGCCGAGTCGCCCAAGCGTGGCCCGGTGGCTCCATTGCGCATGGTGTCTTCCCCCGATGGGGAAGACCTCGACGCTTATGCCCACCATTTTGTAGATCTGCATCGCGACCAGACGGTCAAAGACGTGCTACGTGCCATCGGGGCCGGGATGACCTCGGTCGAACACATCAAACGCTACACATCGATCTCCACCGGAAATGATCAGGGCAAAACCAGTGCCGTCCCCGCCATCGGAGTGATGTCCGAAGTGCTCGAAGGGCACACCATGGATGACATTGGCACCACGACGTTCCGGGCACCATATTCACCGGTATCGTACGTGGGGCTAGCAGGGCGGCAACGCGGCCAACTGTTCGACCCGCTGCGCAAAACACCAATGGATCGAGCACACGAAGCACTCGGTGCGGTGTTTGAGATGGCCGGTGAATGGCGTCGTGCCTCATACTACCCGCGCAACGGCGAAACGAAGGCTCAAGCAGTCCGTCGTGAAACGATCGCGGCCCGCAACGGCGTGGGCATGATCGACTCCTCAACGCTGGGCAAGATCGAAATCCGTGGCAA
>DATBUK010000099.1:0-2925 GCA_036516155.1 Yaniella sp. | reverse complement strand
GTCAAAGCCGTCTCGATGGAAGGTGGCAACTTCCTGCAAGTGCTCAATGAAGGCGCGCTCGTGATCGTGTCCGGCGACCGCTCCGACGCCGTGTTGGCGACGCTGGCCGCGGCCCGCACGACGGACTTTCCCGTGGCCGCCGGCATGATCTTGACCAACGGCATCGAACCGAACCCGATGATTCAGCGCCTCTACGCTGACGCACCGTTTCCCGTATTCGTCTCGTTTTCCGATACGTCCACCATGGCCCGGACTGTCGCGGCGGTGCCAGCCAGCCTCTCGGCGGCCCAACCTCGCAAGACCGCTGCCGTGCTAGGTGCGTGGAACCGACACGTCGACGAGGACGAACTGCTCGGCCGGATCGAACTGGCGCGCCCATCGGCGATGACGCCGGTGCGGTTCTTACACCAGCTGACCGCCCGGGCTTCTGCAGATCGCAAGCGGATCGTGCTGCCCGAAGGCCAGGACGAACGGATCCTGCGGGCTGCCGAGATTCTGCGTCGCCGCGGGGTGTGTGACCTGACGATTCTGGGCGATGTCGACGAGATCCAAGAATTCGCGTCCACCCTGGGCGTGGATCTGGCCGGGATCGACCTGCTGAACCCGGCAGAATCCCCCGACCGGGAAGCCTATGCGCAGGCCTATGCCGAAGCTCGGGCGCACCGCGGCGTCGAGATCGAGTTCGCTCGTGAAATGATGCTGGATCCCAACTACTTTGGCACCATGATGGTCCAGCAGGGCGACGTCGACGGGATGGTCGCCGGGGCCGTGAGCACCACCGCCCACACCATCCGTCCGGCGCTAGAGTTCGTCAAAACCAAACCGGACACCAAGATCGTCTCGTCGGTCTTCTTCATGCTGCTGCCCGACCGCGCTATCGTCTACGGTGACTGTGCTGTCAATACCGACCCCAACGCTGAGCAGCTGGCCGATATCGCTGCGGCCTCAGCGAAAACGGCCGATCAATTCGGTGTCGAGCCGCGCGTGGCCATGCTGTCCTATTCGACCGGCGATTCCGGTGCCGGTGAGGCCGTGGACAAAGTCCGCGAAGCGACCAAACTGGTCCAACAGGCCCACCCCGAGCTCAAAGTCGACGGTCCACTGCAATACGACGCCGCCGTATCGGCCTCGGTCGCGGCCTCGAAGATGCCCGAATCCGAAGTTGCCGGCAACGCGACGGTCTTCATCTTCCCCGACCTCAACACCGGAAATAATACCTATAAAGCTGTTCAACAGTCCGCCGGTGCGGTCGCTGTTGGACCCGTGTTGCAGGGGCTCAACAAGCCGGTCAACGATCTCTCGCGCGGCACGACCGTCGATGACATCGTCAATACCGTGGCCATCACGGCGATCCAGGCACAAGCCAACTAACCTTCCCTGCACATCTAAGGACAGCATGCTCATTCTGGTCATTAACTCTGGGTCGTCATCGCTGAAATACCAGCTCCGCGAACTCAACGACGACGGCACCGACACTGAGAACCCCGTCCAAGCCTCTGGGCTGATCGAACGCATCGGCGTGCCCGGGGCACCAATCGCCAACCACACCGAAGCGCTCGACGTCGTAGCCCAAGAACTCGACGAAATCCTTGACGGTCGTACGATCGCTGCGACCGGCCACCGTGTGGTGCACGGCGGGGAACGGTTCAAGGCACCAGCGCTCGTGGATCCCGAAGTCATCCGCTCCATCGACCGGCTGGCACCCCTGGCGCCACTGCATAACCCACCGGCCGCCGAGGGGTTGCGTGCTATCAGTGCCAAGTGGCCCGATATGCCCCAGGTCGTCATCTTCGACACGTCCTTCCACCAGACCATGCCGCCGCACGCCTGGCGATATGCGGTACCGAACTCCTGGTACACCGACTACGGGATTCGACGCTACGGGTTCCACGGCACCAGCCACGACCTGGTAACCGGCAAAACCGCAAACCTGTTGGGCATTGAGCGCGCCGAGTTCAACGGCATCATCTTGCACCTGGGCAACGGCGCTTCGGCCACCGCCATCAAGGGCGGCCAATCCGTGGACACCTCGATGGGTTACACTCCCCTGGCCGGGCTGGTCATGGGCACCCGGTCGGGCGATATCGACCCGTCGGTCATCTCGCACCTGGGAACCTCGCACGGTTTTACCGCCCACGAGGTCGACCGGATGCTCAACCACGAATCCGGACTGTTAGGTATGACGGGCCACGCCGATATGCGCCAGGTGCTCGACGCCGCTGATGCTGGCCAGCGCGATGCCCAAACGGCGCTGGATGTCGCCACGTACCGGTTGGCCAAGTACATCGGCGGGTATCACGTGGCCGTCGACGGCGCCCAGGCCATTACGTTCACCGCGGGCGTCGGTGAGAACTCAGCACCATTCCGGGCTCGGGTCCTGGATCGTCTCGGCGTGCTCGGCGTGAAATACGACGAAACGCTCAACGCAACCCGGACCGATGAGCCGCGTCTGATCTCAACTGACGACTCGAGTATTGCGATTGCCGTCGTACCCACTGATGAAGAGATGGCGATTGCCCAAGAGACCTTCCACCTTGTAGAGCAGACGAATGCATGGGGACAAGGGGCCAGTGCTTAAAGTCTGACGCGTATCAGAGCCCTAAGATTTCATAGTTTTCCCATGTAAGAATATCCCAACTTTCAGCTAACGGTCCTCGGATCGTGGCAGATAGATCCCGCCACCCTTTCTCGGCCTCACGCGAGGCAAAGCGGAGCTCAAACTCGGTCTTTTTCCCGAGGCGTGGGCCTACGAAGTGGGACGGTAGTGGTTAGCTGCTGAGCATTTGTGGTGACAGTTGCTTAATCTGGGCTTTGGCCCACGTTTGTTGTCGCTGGGTTTGGGGCTGGCATTCGTTCACCACCGCCAGCAGCTCATTATGATGTAATGCCTGGGCACCTTGGGAGAGCATGGTCCACTGCATCGCA
>DATBUK010000098.1:0-2950 GCA_036516155.1 Yaniella sp. | reverse complement strand
ACGGTCGCCTTCCGACGAGACATTCATCAGCATCCTGAATTGTCGTTTCGTGAATTCCGCACGACCGACCAAATCATGGCCACACTCCAGCGCTTTGGCCTCAAACCACAGCGTTTAGAATCCACCGGCGCGTACGTGGACATCGGTACCGGCCCGATTGTTTTGGGCATTCGCGCTGACATTGATGCGCTGCCGGTCACCGAAGCCACAGGCTTGCCCTATGCTTCCGTGCACGACGGTATTGCCCACGCATGCGGACACGATATCCACACGGCAGTCTCACTGGGAACCGCGATTACGTTGCACCGGCTCTGGGCGAATACCGCCGCCGTCAACGTTGAGCACCTGAACCTTTCGGGACGCATTCGGGTGATCTTCCAACCCGCCGAAGAAAAAATCCCCGGCGGCTCACTTGAAGTCATCAAACAGGGCATCCTCGACGATGTGCCGCGCATCGTGGCCCTCCACGCCGATCCGAGTTTTGATGTCGGAACCATTGGTACGCGCATCGGGGCGATCACCTCGGCCACCGACACCGTCCGGGTCACGCTGACCGGTCGGGGTGGCCACACCTCGCGTCCACAACAAACCCAAGACGTCGTCTTCGCCCTGGCCCAGATCGCGGCCCAGGTGCCAGCGATTCTGTCGCGTCGAATTGATGTACGCTCGGGTGCACAGCTGACCTGGGGGCAGATCCAGTCCGGACATGCCCCCAATGCGATCCCTACGACGGGCCATCTGGCCGGGACCTTCCGGACCTTAGAAGCTGACGCGTGGGATGCTGCCTCCCAACTGCTCGATGAGATCATCACACAGGTCGCAGCCCCCTACGGCGTTAAAGTGACACTCGATCACGTCCGCGGTGTGCCCCCGGTCGTCAACAACGAAGCCGAAACCGATCTCATCGAAGACGCCACCCGGTTTGAGCTCGGCTCCCGCACGATCGAATTAGCTCCCCAGTCGATGGGTGGGGAAGATTTCGCCTGGATGATCAAAGACATCCCGGGTGCGATGTTCCGGCTTGGCACCCGAACCCCCGGTGGCCCAACCTTCGATCTGCACCAGGGTGATTACAACCCTGATGAACGCGCCATCGGAGTCGGCATCCAAATCTTCACCCAGGCAGCGCTGCGAGCGCTCGTCGGAGCCGTCTGATGTCGGCTCATGATCAACTGCACGCCGCTGCCCTGAAGATATTGCCGCGAGCGTATGCGCCCTACTCTAAGCATCCGGTGGCTGCAGCTGCCCTCGATACAGCCGGCACGATCCACACGGGGGTCAATATTGAAAACGCCTCCTACGGGTTGACCCAATGCGCCGAAGGGTCGTTGATCGGTGCGTGGCAACTGGCCGAAGGAGAACCATTGACCCACTTGGTGTGTCTCAATGAGGGTGGAGACTACATCACCCCGTGCGGACGTTGCCGCCAGGTGTTGTACGAACACGCACCACCAACCTTGTCCATCGCCACGGCTACCGGGCCGGTGACTCTCGCCGGACTGCTCCCGGCGGCTTTTGGGCCACACAACCTGCAGGACTGACCATGTACACCGCCGTAGACATCATCACCGCCAAACGCAACGGACTGGCCTTGAGCAAGGACCAGATCACCTGGATCGTCAACGCGTACACGGCCGGTGAGGTTTCCGATGAGCAATTTGCGGCACTGGCCATGGCGATCTATTTTCAGGGACTCAACGACGCCGAACTGTTTGCACTCACCACAGCGATGTTGCATTCCGGGACGACACTGGACTTCTCCGGACTGGGCAAACCCACGGCAGATAAACACTCGACCGGGGGAGTGGGCGACAAAATCACCCTGCCCTTGACTCCACTGGTGGCCTCCTACGGGATCGCTGTCCCGCAGCTGTCCGGTCGCGGGCTGGGCCACACCGGTGGCACCTTAGACAAACTCGAATCGATCCCTGGTTTTGAAGTCGATCTGACCGAAGACGACATCCGCGCCCAACTGCAGGACCCCGGCGGGGTGATCTGTGCTGCCACCGCTGAACTGGCCCCGGCAGACAAAAAGATCTACGCACTGCGCGACGTGACCGCCACGGTGGATTCGATGCCACTGATCGCCTCGTCCATCATGTCCAAAAAACTGGCAGAAGGCACCGATACCCTTGTGCTGGATGTCAAAACCGGCAGCGGCGCATTCATGCAGCGCGAGGACCAGGCGCGTGAACTGGCCGAGAAGATGGTCTGGTTAGGCAAAGCCCACGGAGTCGCAACGACCGCGGTCCTGACCCGGATGGATGCCCCACTGGGATACACGGTCGGCAACGCGATCGAAGTCGAAGAAACCCTCGACGTCCTCGCCGGGGGAGGCCCCGCCGACGTCGTAGAACTGACGCTCACCCTAGCCAAGCACATGCTCGCCGGCGCCGGCATTGAGGCGGACCCGGCTGAACACCTCGCGAACGGTAAGGCGATGGATGCCTGGCGAGCCATGGTGGCCGCCCAACACGGCGACCCCGACGCGCCCCTACCCACGGCCACGCACGAGCACACGGTGACCGCTCAAACCACCGGCGTGGTGTCTGCCATGGACGCCCGCGCCGTGGGAGAAGCCGCCTGGCGCCTCGGGGCAGGCCGACAGTTCCAAGGCCAACCGGTCCAAGCCACCGCAGGCATCCGCCTGCATGCCAAACCCGGTGAGGCCATCACCGCTGGCCAGCCACTGTTCACGCTGTATACCGAAACGCCAGAAGCATTTGAACCAGCCACCCAGCTGCTCGAGACCGCAGTGGAGGTCTCAGACGCCTATACCGCGCCCGAAGTGATCATCGATGTCATCAATTAGGATCCAGTAGGACCCGACGTGTTGGACTTTCTTGAAGACATCATTCTCGATGCCGCTGAAGCCTGGTGGATGCCGCTGGCAGTCTTTCTGCTCAGCCTCATCGACGGCTTCTTTCCCGTGGTGCCGTCCGAATCGGTC
>DATBUK010000097.1:0-14060 GCA_036516155.1 Yaniella sp. | reverse complement strand
TGCCGCCCCGCTGTTCCACATCGGCGCCTTAGGCATCAACAGCCTGCCGTTCCTGTTCGTCGGTGGCCGTTCGATCATCCTCGAGACCTTTGATCCGGGAAGCTACATCGGCGCGATGGAAACCTATCAGGCAACCAACCTGTTCCTCGTGCCGGCGATGTGGGCAGCAGTGTTGCAACACCCGGGTTTCAAAGACGCCGACTGGTCTGCCGTGAGCTTTGCGATCTCGGGAGGCGCGCCAGCACCGATCCCGATCATCAAAGCGATGCTGGACGTCGGGGTGCCCTTCACCGAGGGGTTCGGCATGACCGAGACTGCGCCGGTGTGTTCGATGCTCGACCGCAACGCCGTGTTGGAAAAGGCCGGTTCCATCGGTAAGCCGGTGCCGTTTGTCGACTATCGCCTCATGGGCCCGGATGGGCAAGAAGTCCCGCAAGGCGAGATCGGCGAATTGACCGTGCGAGGCCAAAACGTTTTCCAAGGGTACTGGGAGAAACCGGAAGCCACCGAAGACGCCTTGCGCGATGGCTGGTTTTTCACCGGCGATCTGGCCAAGGTGGACGAAGACGGCTTCTACATCATCGTGGACCGCAAAAAAGACATGGTCATTACCGGTGGCGAAAATGTGTACTCGACCGAAGTCGAACAAGTGCTCTTCGGCCACCCAGACGTGGTGGAAGTGGCCGTGGTGGGCAAGCCCGATGAACGCTGGGGCGAAGCCGTGACGGCAGTCGTGGTGCTGAGGGAAGACTCCACGCTGACTGAAGCAGCACTGATCGAATGGACTCGAGAGCGCATCGCGCACTTCAAAGCCCCGAAGTTTGTGGAATTTGTGGACGCTCTGCCGCGGAATGCGACCGGCAAAATCTTGAAGCGTGACCTTCGGGCACGCTGGCAAGAGACCGGCCAAGCCGTCTACCGCTAGTTTGCCACCCGGGTTGGATACGAATCAGAAAGGCCCTGACACCATGTCCGAAACTCCTACCGCCGCAGCGGTCACGTTTGATCAAGAAACTTCTCCCACCATCGATGCCTTGCGCAGCCGCACGGCCGAGCTACCGCTGGAAAGCCCCGGCCCAGATGCACTTGCCGGTCGGACCCTGTTGATGTCTGGCGGGTCACGCGGAATTGGTTTGGAGATTGCGTTAGCCGCAGCAAAACTTGGCGCCAACATCGCGTTTCTGGCAAAGACCGCCCAGCCAGATCCGCGATTGACCGGCACGGTCTACACCGCCGTCGAACAGGTTCGCGAAGCCGGTGGACAAGCCGTCCCCATCGTCGGCGACATCCGGTCCGACGACTCGATCGCGGAAGCCATCGCAACCACCGTAGACACCTTCGGCGGGATCGATATCGTCGTCAACAACGCCTCGGCGATTAATGTGGTTCCAACTACGGACTTAGCGCCAAAACGTTTTGATCTGATGCTCGATATCAACGTGCGTGGCACGCACGCGCTCACGCAGGCGGCACTACCGTATCTGCGCCAATCCGAGCACGCCCACATTTTGGCGCTGTCGCCGCCGATCAACTTGGACCCTAAATGGTTGGGCGCCCACCCGGCGTACACGATGACCAAATACGCGATGTCCATGCTGACGCTCGGGTTTGCCGATGAATTCCCGAACATCTCAGCGAATTGTCTGTGGCCAGAAACGATGATCGCCACAGACGCTGTCGCGAACAATAAGCAATTAGGCGGTGAAGCAGCGGTCCGTCACTCGCGGCAACCAAACATTATGGCGGATGCGGCAGCAGCCGTGCTGGCTTCCAAACCGGGTGTCGTCAGCGGCCACACCCTGGTCGACGCTGACATCGTCAAAGCTGTTGGGCAACACGATCTCACCCAGTATGGCGGGCAAAGCCCATACCGCTTAGATCTGTTCCTTTAGCACCACTGACAGCTTCTGAAAAATACTGCAACGACCTGAACACGACGCTAGGAGCCAGGACTATGGATCACGGGTTTGGCAATTGGGTCACCATGCATGCCGAACGATCACCCGACGCAATCGCCAATATCGACGCGCTCTCAGGCGAGGAACGCACTTATCGCCAGTTCGAGGAGCGGTCGAATGCGCTGGCGAATGCTCTGACACAGCGCGGTGTGCACAAAGGCGACAGAATCGCTGTGTTAGTCATGAACTCCATCGAGTTCGTCGAGATCATGATTGCTATTGCAAAACTCGGTGCGATTACGGTGCCGATCAACTACCGTTTGAAGCCACCAGAGGTCGAGTACATTTTGCAGGACTCGGGCGCCACCGTCCTGTTGTATTCCTCCATGCTGCAGGATCTGGCGCAGAAGTCTCTCACAGGCGAAACCGATGTCCAGCATCGTATTTCCGTACCGGACTCTCGCTCGCGGGCCGACAATGTAGCCACTGACCTTGAAGAGCTGGTAGCAACTGCTGATCCCAGTCGAGTCGTGCAGCAGGTCGCTGAAGACGATATTGCCGCGATCATGTACACTTCTGGCACCACTGGGGCACCCAAAGGGGCCATGCTGTCGCACGGCAACATGCTGTGGAATGCGATCAATACGGTGATGGGCGGCAGCTCATACAGCAGGTACGACACCACGATTATTGCGGCCCCGCTGTTCCACATCGGAGCCATCGGCACCAGCTGGCTGTCGATGCTTTTTGTGGGTGGGCGAGCGGTCATCATGGAGAGCTTCGATCCGGGTCTCTGGTTGTCGTCGCTGGAAAAATATCGGGTCACCAACGTCTTCTTAGTCCCAGCAATGTGGGCTGCGGTGCTCGACCACCCAAACTTTGCGACAACGGATTTCGCATCCCTGGAATTTGTGATCTCCGGTGGTGCTCCGGCGCCGATCCCGGTGATCGAAGCCATTCGCGATGTCCGCGTCCCCTTCACTGAGGGCTTCGGTATGACCGAGACGTCACCGACCTGTTCAATGCTCGACAAACACTCGGTCATCACCAAGGCCGGCTCGATTGGCAAGCCACTGCCTTTTGTAGACTTCCGAGCCGTTGGAGAAGACGGCGAAGATGTCCCACAGGGTGAAGTCGGAGAGCTTGTGGTCCGTGGTCCGAATGTGTTCCAGGGCTACTGGCAAAACCCGGAAGCGACCGAGCACGCACTGCGTGACGGGTGGTTCTCTACCGGGGACATGGTGACCGTCGATGAGGACGGGTTCTACACGATCGTCGACCGGAAGAAAGACATGGCCATCACCGGCGGCGAAAACGTGTACTCTGCCGAGGTAGAACAGATCTTAGCTCGTCACCCAGCAATCCAAGAAGTCGCGGTGATCGGGAAACCCGATGATCGCTGGGGAGAGGCCGTCACCGCAGTGGCTGCCCGCAAAGACGGCGCCGAACTGACCGAAGAAGAATTTATCGAGTGGGCACGACAGAATATGGCGCATTTCAAGGCACCCAAGCACGTCGAGTTCATGGATGAGCTGCCACGAAACGCGACCGGCAAGATCCTGAAGAACAAGCTGCGGATGCAATGGCAACAAGACGGTGTGGCCGTCTACCGCTAAAAGCTTGCCACGATGAAAGCCCCCGCCATCAACGTGGCGGGGGCTTTCACGTGCGCTGAGGATCGTTTACACCGATGCGGGCTGGGATGCTGGGAGGCGCTTGATGCCGGTGACCGGATTGGAGATCAAGTCCGCGAGCGTATCGAGCGCGGTTTCGAGCCGCTCGGAGCGGTCCACGAGCATGGTCGATAACCCGGCCCCGCGCGCGTTATCCATGATCCCGCGGATAATTTCACGAGTATGCGCATCGCTCATATCTGCGCGCAGTGCTTGAGCGGTGGCTTTGTAGATCTCCCGACTGGATTTGGCTTCAGCGGCCAGAATGGTCGTTCTCAAATCCTCGTCTGAGGTCGCGCCCGTCCAAATGTGTACGGCGGCATGGAAGAGATCGTCGGTGAAGTAGTCGAACACTCGTGCAAGAATTTCCCGATCTGAGGGCTCTTTGTCAGCGAGTTCATCGAAGGAGTCTCGAAGCAGCTGCGTTCTTTCCTCGGCAACCTGTTGGACGGCCTCACGAATGAGCACCTCGCGGGTGGGAAAGTGGTGCTGGGTCGCACCGCGTGACACCCCGGCCTCTTCGGCAACTAAACTCACCGTCGTCGCGGCGAGTCCTCTGGTCGAGATGATACGGATCGTGGTGTCGAGCAACTTCGCTTGAGTGGCTCGGGAACGATCTTGTTTGGGCTCATTCATCATAAGGTCGTCTTTCGTCATCGGTCTATTGAACGGCTACCCACGGCGGCTTCTCGCGGTTGCGAAATGCTCCGATGCCGGTCTGTGCTTCATCCGAGGCAAAAAGCCGGGCTGACGTCGCAGCCAGCTCGGCACCTCGAGCATCAAAGGCTTCAAGCATGTCGCGGTTGAGGAGCGCACGGGTTTCAGCCAAACCTTGTGGTGAACAAGTTAGCAGTTCTGCAGCATAAGCAGAAGCAGCCTCAGCCGGATCCTCGGCAATTTCGGTCACCAGCCCGCTCGCAAGGGCGGTTTCGGCATCGAGCACTTTGCCCGATAACAAATAATAGGCCGCCGAGCGGTTAGTCATCCGCGGCAACACGGTCAGAGCGATCAGCGCCGGTGCGACACCAATGCGCGGTTCGGGTGCAGCAAAGGTAGCGTCTGGTACAGCAAAGACAACGTCGCAGGCTGACAACAGCCCCATCCCGCCGGCTCGCACATGCCGATTCACGACCGCGCTAATCGGCTTTGGGCCGCTGATGAGCGTTCTGAGCAGAGCCAGGAAGTTTTTAGCAGAGTCTTCCATCGAGCCGCCATTGGCGGCTGACAGATCAGCCCCAGAACAAAAGGTATTGCCCGTATGCCCCAGGATGATCGACCGTACAGTGGGATCGTCATTGGCAGCCGTGACATGCTCGGCGAGCTGACTGATCATCGCCGCGGAAAGCGCATTGCGTTTTTCTTCGGCATCGAGCGTAATGTGTGCGGTGGCGTTGGTGACGGAGTAGTGAACAGACATGTGCGTCGCTTTCTAATACGAGCGGGGCAAGCCCATGATGTTTGAGGAAATATAGTTCAGCACCATCTCGCGTGAGACCGGTGCAATGCGCGGCAACCTGGAAGCACCGAGCATCCGGGCCAGACCATATTCAGACGACAGCCCGTTGCCGCCCAGAGTCTGAATCGCTTGGTCCAGTGCCTTGGCAGAAATCTCGCCGGCGGAATACTTCGCGATGTGGGCGGCGTCGGCAGCTGCTTGCTGGTGTCCGGCATCCAGCAGGGCTGCAGCCTTCCGCCACATGAGCCGTGATTGTTCAAGCTCAACATGACAGATCGCAAGCGGGTGGGATATGCCCTGGTGGGCACCAATCGGAGTGTCCCACACCGTGCGTTCTTTGGCGTAGGCGACGGCGCGGTCTAATGCGTAGCGTGCCTGACCAGTCGACATGGCGGAGGCCATAATACGTTCCGGGTTCAGCCCCATAAACAACTGCTTGAGTCCACCGTCAACGGTCCCGATGAGCGCCGATTCGTCCAGTCGAACATCATCGAGAAACAGTTGGTACTGCCACTCGGCCAGGTTGACTTCCATCGGAATCCTGGTGGCGGTTAGACCCGGTGCATCGGTTGGCACCATGAACAGCGCCGGTGTGGTCTTGCCGGTCTCTTCGTTGTGCACGTTAGCGACGTACAGGATGTTCGCTGCCTGATCGACTCCAGAGATGAAGGTCTTCGAACCATTGAGCACCCACCCGTCACTATCCTTGCGGGCGGTGGAGTTCAGCTTGTGGGAGTTAGTGCCAGCATCAGCTTCGGTGATGGCAAAAGCACAGTTGCGCTCGCCGGAGGCAATGCCGGGCAGCCAGCGCTGTTTTTGTTCCTCGGTGCCCACCGCATTGATCACCGTGCCCACAATTGCGGGGGAGACCACCAGCATCAGCAGGCCGTTGCCGGTAGCCGCGAGCTCTTCCAACACGATGGCCAGCTCGGTCATCCCGGCACCACCGCCGCCGTATTCTTCGGGCAGGTTGATGCCGATGAACCCGAGCTCTCCGGCTTCACGCCACAGTTCGGTCGGGTAGGACCCAGCATCGGCTTTTTCGATCATGTACTTCAGACCGTACTGCTCACCAAGCGCACGCACGGTGGTGCGCAGGGATTCGAGCTCGTCGGTATCCACCAGCGGCAGGACAGGTTCTGTCATCGCGGTTTGCTGCATTTGGGTTACTCTTCCTCGTCACCAGAGACGATTGCCAGGACTTTCCCGGCATCAACCTGGTCACCGACGGCAACCGAGATGTCGGTGACAACACCATCGGCGGTCGCACGAATCGCGTGTTCCATCTTCATGGCTTCCATCGACATCAGCGCTTGGCCGGCTTTGACGGTCTGCCCGTTGGTGACGTCGACCGAGATGATCGAACCGGGCATCGGTGACAGCAGGGACCCTTCCGTTGCGACCAGGCTTGGGTCCTCGTAGCGCGGCAGTTCGGTCATACTGACCGGCCCCAATACAGAATCTGTGGCAACAGTGCCGTCAGAGTAGGTTGAGACGATGACCGGGATGGTCACCGAGCCGTGTTCGAGACGGACGACGCTGTCGGTTTCGCGGTGTTCGACATCCAGGGCCCGGACATCGGTGAGGTCCCCACCCGCTGAGATAACACCATTGCGGTCGCGCAGGATCTGTGCGGTGATGGTCTCATCCTGGACACTGAAGTGGTATTCGGAGGTTGCCATCCCGACATTGCGGAATGCTGGTTTGACCGGTGGGGTGGGCATGGTGGCGATGTCGCGGGATTCGATGGCGACTGCAGCGGCGAATGCGCTCATGGCCACGCTGTGTTCATCGGCGAGCGGTGCCGAGACCTTTTCGAGGCGGGCTTCGGATAGGAACGAGGTGTCGAAGTCACCCGAGCGGAAATCTGGGTCTTCCAGAATGCGGACGAGCAGGTCTCGGTTGGTGCCGATGCCGTGAATCTTTGCGTGACGCAACGCGGCAGACAACCGCGAGACAGCCTCATGTCTGGTGGGCGCCAGGGTGATGACTTTGGACAGCATCGCATCGTAGTGGGTCCCCACGGTGGCTGGTTTGCCGGGACGTGGCACCAGTCCTGAATCGACCCGCAATCCTGCGGTCGCAGGTCCTTCAAATTCGCTGGTCACGTTGTCAAAGTCCAACGTGAGGATGTCGCCGGCCATGGGACGCCACTCGTTGGCGGGGTCTTCGGCGTAGAGGCGAGCTTCAATAGACCAGCCGGTCGAAGCGGGTGGCTGTTCGGCAGGTAGTGGGAGGCCCGCTGCGATATCGAACTGTAGGCCGACTAAATCAAGCCCGGTGGTGGCTTCAGTGACCGGGTGTTCGACCTGCAGGCGCGTGTTCATTTCTAGGAAGTAGAACGAGCCATCGTTATCGGCGAGGAATTCTACGGTACCCGCACCCCGGTAGTTGGTGGCCTTGGCCGCGTTGATCGCTGCGGTGAACAGCCGATCACGCATGCCGTCGATGCCTTCAACCAGTGGTGATGGTGCTTCTTCGAGGACTTTCTGGTGACGACGTTGAATCGAGCACTCACGTTCCCCGACGGCCCAGACGGTGCCGTGGGCATCTGCGACAATTTGGACTTCGATGTGACGACCGGAGGTGATGTAGCGTTCGATAAAGACCGTGTCGTCACCGAACGCCGAACCGGCTTCTGCGGCAGCGGCTTTGACCTGCGAGGCCAGCTCGTCCAGCGATGAGACGACGCGCATCCCGCGGCCGCCACCGCCAGCGGAAGCTTTGACGAGCACCGGCAGCATGTCTTCGGTAACTTCGGAAACGTCGAGGTTGCCAAGGACCGGTACATCGGAGGCTTCCATGAGTTCTTTGGCTTTGGTTTTGGCGCCCATATCTGTGATGGATTGTGGGTCGGGGCCAATCCAGATGAGTCCGGCGTCGAGTACGGCTTGGGCAAAGTCTGCGTTCTCGGACAGGAAGCCATAGCCGGGGTGGATCGAACGTGCTCCGGTCTGGCGTGCCGCTTCGAGAATTTTCGGGACGTTGAGGTAGGTGTCCGTCGGGGTCACACCGGGTAGGCGCACAGCATAGTCTGCTTCGGCGACAAATGGCGCATCTGCGTCGGCATCTGAGTGGACCGCGACGGTCGGCAAGCCGCGGAGTCGGGCGGTTTTGATGATTCTGCGGGCGATCTCACCGCGGTTGGCGATGAGTACTGGACCGATGTCCTGGGGTTGTGAAGTCATGTTTTCCATTCGTGTTCGTCTCCTGCGTTACATACGGAAAACGCCAAAGCCATCGGCGCCTTGAACTGGTCCGGAGTGGATAGCTGATAGTGCTAAACCTAGTACAGATCGGGTGTCGCGGGGATCGATGATGCCGTCGTCATAGACCATGCCGGATAGGAACTCTGGCAGGGATTCGGCATCGATCTGATCGCGGATTTCATTGAACATGTGCTGTTCAGCTTCGGCACTCATCGGGGAGTTCCGGGCTCGCGCTGAGGCCGCCGCGACTGACGAGACGACGGAGGCCAGTTGTTCGGCACCCATGACCGCAGACAGCGCGGATGGCCAGCTGAACACGAACCGCGGGTTGAACGCCCGACCGGACATACCGTAGTGGCCCGCACCGTAGGACGCGCCGGTAATCAGCGAGATATGCGGGACCTTGGAGTTCGCGACAGCGTTAATCATCTGTGCGCCGTGTTTGATGATGCCGCCTTGTTCATATTCTTTCCCCACCATGTAGCCGGTGGTGTTGTGCATGAAGATCAGCGGGGTGTTGCTCGAGTTGGCCAGCTGAATGAACTGCGTGGCTTTCTGTGCTTCCTCACTGAACAATACGCCGCGAGCGTTTGCCAGGATGCCCACCGGGTAGCCGTGGATTTGGGCCCACCCGGTCATCAACGATGACCCGTAGAGCGGTTTGAACTCATCGAAGTGCGATTCATCGGCGAACCGGTAGATGATCTCTTTGGGATCAAATGGGGATTTCAAATCCTCCGGGATGATGCCGATGAGTTCTTCTTGATCCAGCAACGGTTCGCGTCCAGCACCAGTCGGCGCGGGGCCGGCCTTTTTCCAGTTCAATCGGCGAACGACTGAGCGAGTCAGGCGGGCTGCATCGAGCTCATCGAGGGCATAGTGATCTGCCACGCCGGAGATTTTGGCGTGCATTTCAGCGCCACCGAGGGATTCATCATCGGAAATCTCTCCGGTGGCAGCTTTAACCAGTGGCGGACCAGCGAGGAAGACTTTCGAACGTCCTTCGATCATGATGACATAATCCGACATGCCGGGAACGTAGGCCCCACCGGCCGTGGAGTTGCCGTAGACCACCGCGATGGTCGGAATACCCGCGGCCGATAGTTGCGTCAGATTCCGGAACTGTGCCCCGCCCGGAATGAAAATATCTTTTTGGGTTGGCAGATCCGCGCCGCCCGATTCCACAAGGTTGATGAGCGGCAGACGATTTTCGCGTGCGATGTCCTGCAGACGGAGCATCTTTTTCAAGGTCCACGGATTCACGCTCCCACCTTTGACGGTTGGGTCGTTGGCGATGATCATGACCTCGACACCTTCGACGACGCCGATGCCGCCGACCACAGAGGCCCCGACCGTAAAGCGGCTACCCCACCCGGCTAACGGGGACAACTCTAAGAACGGCGAACCGCGATCCAGGATCGTCTCGATGCGTTCCCGCGGAGTCATCTTGCCGCGCTTGCGCAGCCGAGCGACACTGGCTTCACCACCACCGGCGATGGCTTTATCGATCTCTTTGTCGATGCGTGCTAGTTTTTCTAGCATCGCAGCTTCAGCCGCAGCGTATTCGGGTGATGATTCGTTGATGACAGTCGCTGGCGTGGTGGTCATCTGAGCTCCTTGGTGGTTGCTTCCGTCAGAGGATACGTGCTGTGCAAAAGTGAGTCGGGGATGTCGAGGTGGCGGGACCGGATCCACTCGCCAAGTCCCTTGGCCTGTGGGTCAAAGCGTGCCCCGTGGGCTACCCCGTGGCCTAAGAGTCCGTGGATAAGGATATTGACAGCGTTCAGTCGCGGCAGAGCAAAGACTTCTACCTTGTGGTTGGCCGCTTCTGGCAGCAATTCTTGGACCATCGCGGGCGTCATCGTGTGGACGAGCCAGCTGTAGGCTGCAGGATCCTCAACCCAGAGTCCGATATTGGCGTTGCCGCCCTTGTCGCCAGAACGCGCTCCGACGATTGCGCCTAATGGCAGCCGCGTGGTGGGTTCAGGTTCTGGTGGGGTGGGAAGCGGCAGATCGGTGTGGTCGGACCCCATCGGTTGGGTCACCTCAGGGGGTGTAATGACCTGGGCCGTGCCATCGCGCAGGTGCGCGGTATGGACCGGCACATCGTTGGCGACGTATTCGGGGGTATAGATCCCATAGGTGCTGGCCCGCGGTGGTGGACCATCCGGGAAGGCTCCGGGATAGGAGCCAAGCACAATACCGATGGCCGAACGCGCCCAGGTATCGAGCACCTTGGCATCACGATCCCACCCGACACACACCAGGCTGGCAGTTGCAGCGGCTTGAGTATCGGCATCCGGGTGGTCGGTCCGCTCGAGTCGGAAGTCGACTTGTTCGGGCTGTTTCGGCGTGCAGTTGAGCTGCTGCTGGAACATCCGCGCTTTTTCTTCAACATTCAGCCCGGTCAGGTACATGCGCCATTCGGTACGGTAGCCGCCGATGCGATTGACGCTGACTTTGGTGGTCGGCGGTGGTGGCTCACCTTTTGCGCCGCGCAGGGCCACTCGATCCGGGCCGACTTGTTCCACTTCGACATGATCAAGACGCAGGGTCACATCCGGGTTGCCGTAGCGCGCCCCGGTGACTTCGTAGAGCAGCTGGGCGGTCACGGTACCGGTCGTGACTGCTCCACCGGTGCCAGGTTGTTTGGTAATGACACTCGAGCCGTCTGCATGAATTTCAGCGATAGGGAAGCCCAGGTCAATAAAGTCAGTGATTTCACCGGCATTGAAGAACGGGTAGTTGCCCCCGGTGGCTTGGGCGCCACATTCAATGACGTGACCGGCAGCGACTGCCCCGGCCAGCTCATCGAAGTCTTGGCGGCCCCAGTCAAAGTGATAGGCCGCAGGTCCCACAATCACACTGGCGTCAGTGACGCGTCCGGTGATGACCACATCAGCGCCCGACCTGAGGCACTCGACGATACCGAAAGCCCCCAGATAAGCATTGGCGGCAACCGGATCATCAAAACCCAGTTCCTCGGCACGGTCGGTGAGGTCATCACCATCGACATAACCGACGGTTACATCAATGTTTTGCTCGGCGAAAGTCTCTTGGAGTCCCTGGGCCAGACCTGCCGGATTCAAGCCACCAGCATTGGCAACGACCTTGGTGCCAGTTTCTTTGAGCTGCGGGGCAACGTCGGCGACTTGCTTGAGGAAGGTCCGAGCGTACCCACCCTGTGGGTCGCGCATCTTATCCTTGGCCAGAATCAGCATGGTCAGCTCAGCCAAATAGTCTCCGGTGATGAAATCCACTGGCTCACCGGCCAGCATGGTTTTCATCGCGTTCAAATCATCTCCATAAAAGCCGGAGACGTTGGCGATTCGAACTGGCTCGCGTCGCGAATCAGCACCAGACATATGTGCCTCCTGTGTGGTTTACGCAGCGCTTTGCGCCGCTGCACCCGGCAGTGCGTAGTGTGTGTCGCACTTCACTAAACCAGGTTGCCAACAAAAAAGCAAGCACGATTGACTGTTTTAAATTCTCGGTGGGTCACTAGCATACGCCACAGCTATTACGTCATTACGCTGAGGTTGAATGTGGCTGAAATCGGTTGACTTCCAGAGTCCGATGCTTGAAGCTAAAACCACATTGGCCGTCAACGCGTTGCTGCGCAGAAGGTGAGTTGAGGTTGCCAAACGAAAAGAAGACCCCAGAGAGCAAAGCGGCAAAACGCATGAAGCGGGATAAAGCAGCCCGTCGTGCACAAAAGGCCCTGCGTCAGGCAGTGGACGCACAGGGTCGACCCAAACCGGCGTTCCAACGCGCAGTATTAAAGGCGCTCCGCGCGCAGCGGCCCCTGGTCGTGGCCAATCTTCGACGCCTGACCAAAAAATATCCACAGGATTCTCCCGGTGAGCTCGCAGAGCGGATCTCTCGACGCTACATTACATCGCTGACCGGCACCGGAGCTGCCGCTGGCGGTGTGGGTGCAGTCCCAGGTATCGGAACCGCTACCAGTTTGGGCGCATCCTTTGGGGCCGCACTCGGATTTTTGGAATTCACCGCACTGTATGCGCAATCCATTGCCGAGCTCGCTGGTCTCCATACTCACGATGATCAGGAAGCCCAAGCCTTGGTCATGACGATCATGCTGGGTGAAGAAGGTCGCGAGCTGTTGCAGCAGGCGGCTTCTTCACAACCTGGCACGCGGTTTGGGACGCTTGGCCCATCGGCCTGGATTGCTTCTGGTATCACGGGCTTGACCGAGCGCGCCTTCACATCGCTGGCCAATCGCTTTATGCGCACCCTGATACGAGGCGAAGCGGTACGGTTCTTGGGTCGGCTTGTGCCATTTGGTATTGGGGCTGGCATCGGGGGAGTGGCAAACCGCAAGCTGGCGCGCGAAGTGGTTCGTCAAACGCAGGAAACTTTTGGCCAGTTGCCGCAATGGGAGCAGTTGCCAGAGCTATTCAATGAGCTCAATAGCATCCGGAAGTCCCGTCGTGCGTCCCGCGAGGTGGAGCCGGCGCAGGAGCATAAGAAACTTGAGTCGTTGGAGTCTGACCAAGAATAAGAGGTGGGGGCAGGAATCGAACCTGCGTACACAGCCTTGCGGGCCGTGACCTAGCCTGCTCAGTCACCCCACCGAGAAAAGCTGTCGCCTCCATACTATCCAGGGCAGCTTCCTAGCGACTATTACTACGATGTCTTTCAGCCACCAGACAACCGTGCGCTCCTGCAGAAGCTGTGACAACCCATCCGGGGCTCTGTTACAGTCTGGCATATGCCAAACGAAATCCGTTCGCCGAGTGAATTTCCCGAAGCCAACACCGTCGACGACTTCAAAGCCAACATCGCCGCAGTTCGACAACGTATTGCTGCCGCAGCGGCGCGCGTGGGTCGAAGCGCTGACGAGATCCGGTTGCTTCCGGTCAGCAAGACGGTTCCAGAAGACCGGATTCGTCTAGCGGTAGCGGCCGGGCTGCGTCAGCTTGGCGAAAACCGGGTCCAAGAGGCCACGCGAAAATATCATGCGATGAAAGACCTCGACATCGAGTGGTCGATCATCGGCAATCTGCAAACGAATAAGGCCCGCGACGTGGCCTCCTACGCCGCAGAGTTTCAGGCCTTGGACCGGTTGCGGGTGGCTGAGGTGCTGGATCGCAGACTTCAAGCAGCCGGGCGCACCCTACCGGTGTTCGTGCAGATCAACACCTCGAATGAGCCACAAAAATACGGGATTCAACCGCACGAGCTGCCAGACTTCCTGGTCGCTCTGCAAAAGTATCCGACCCTTGAGGTTCGAGGGCTGATGACCCTGGCCTTATTCACCCCCGACGTCGAGCGCGTGCGCGAATGTTTTGTGCTGCTGCGCTCCCTGCGTGACCAAATGCGTGAGGAAGCACCAGATTTGATCGGTCCGGGTGAATTGTCGATGGGCATGTCTGGAGACTTCGAAGTGGCCATCGAAGAGGGCGCCACGGTCGTGCGGGTGGGCCAAGCGATTTTCGGGGCACGTGAAACTCCCGATAGCTACTACTGGCCCGGAATGGCCTGACCCCCAGTCCGGGCAGCTGGAGTTAGACAGTGACGTCTTCGGGGTCGATATCATCGCGAAGGCCCCGCCAGACCGGGTGACGTAAGCGGCCCGCATCGGTGATGCCCCCGTATTCCACATCTGCCACGAGCTTTGGGGTCACCCAGTGGGCATCGTGCCGCTGGTCTGAGGGAACCCCAGCCGGTGCGGTCTTGCGCGGAATCTTGTCGAGCTCTTCCTTGATGCTGCGCAACTGGTGGCTATCAAAGCCCGTACCGACCCGACCCATATATGTCAGCTCACCGTCGTCATCATAGGCGGCGACGAGCAGCGATCCGA
>DATBUK010000096.1:0-11818 GCA_036516155.1 Yaniella sp. | reverse complement strand
CGTATGCGTTAGTGCGGAGCCGAGATAGGCCGATTCGCCCCGGGCAAACCCAACCTCGGCCTCAATGCCTTTACACTGTAAGGATGCTGGAATCCCCGCAGCCGTGTCCTGGGCCTGACGGGCTTGGACAAAAGCATGGGTGGTGCGGGCTTGGAAGCCCGCAGCGGCGCGTTTGGCGCGCTCTAGTTCCTGGAGTATTTCAATCTTGTCATAGGCACTACCAGCAGGCACCTCAGCATGCATCAGGTCGGCAAACTTGCGGACCGTGGCAATGACCTCTGCTGCTGTTTCCATACCCCCACCCTAGCCACCCGGTAGGACACGCTAAGGATCCAACCCCACCACTGTGGACAACCC
The DNA here is from genome assembly GCA_036516155.1 of Yaniella sp. GTDB lineage: Bacteria > Actinomycetota > Actinomycetes > Actinomycetales > Micrococcaceae > Yaniella. The sequence continues at coordinate 11,461 of DATBUK010000096.1, read as the reverse complement.
CAACCACCCAACCCACCTGTGGAAAACCAGGACGCCGAGAAGCGATTTATGCTACCCGAAGGACAAACACAACTGCATGCTTAATTGATCTCATGATCCTGGGAAAGCTGCTTCTGAGATACGGCCCTCAGCCACGGGGCTCCCCGGTGATTGTTGTAGCTAGTCTCGGGTCGTAATGCTCAGTGGGGAGCTTTGCAGACTAGTGAAGTTCCCGACTGAGGCATGGATGCTGCACTGCGAGGTGACGGACAGCGCCGTCACGGTCAGTCCGTCGGAGGAGATGGCTACGGCACCCGAACAGTTATCGGAGAACCGTACCCCGGATTCATCGCCGGCAATGCTTTGCAACATTTTGGTGGGAGCGCCCGAGGCTGGGCTTTGATAGAGCGGATTCAGCTCATCCGGACCACTTGGCCACACGGGTACCAACGTAATCGGCAGTGGCGTCTGAGATACTGTTCGCGACGGCGTCTCGACGCGAATGTCACGGAGGCGCTGCACTGGGTAGGCGGTTGAGGTTGCGTCAGGATTTTGCAGTACGGCGTTTGTCGAAGCAGCCGCGTCGTCGAGCCAGGCATTGAGCTCTTCCTGATCAGCGACCTTTCCGGGCAATGTAGCGGTTACGGTGAGTTGTTCATTCGCGGGGATTTCGACGTCAGTGAGTTGCCAACCGCATTCCGCGCGCAGACCAGTATTGGAAGACTGATGGTGCTTGGCCGCGACGCCTTCCCAGCTCACCGCGGGGCAAGCCTCTGCCCCGTCCTCCGGAGAGGGCAGGACCTCTAAGAACTGTCCAGATAGGGGAGCCCGTTGCGCTGAATAGGTGATGTCGAGTGAGATCTGCTCAGCTTCAGGATCATACGAGGCTAAACGCGATACTGACAATCCGGTGGGCAACGGTGGGTCTTGTTGACTGGCTTGTAACGCGGTATCTGATGCGGTTTGGGCATCATCAGCAGTTCCGGTGAATAACCATATTCCGCCGACGACGAGCGCGACGAGTAATACGAGTCCAGAGACGCCCAGCGTGATGTTTTTCTTCGTGAACCAGCTCAGCTGGTCATCGGCTGTCGTGTCCTCCTCGGTTGGTTCATCCGGTTGCGGGGAACGGGTCACCGGCATGGGACGGAGCACGGTATGTTGCGGCGCCGAACCCAGCTCGGGGGCCTGCATGGGCACCGACGATTCGGTGTCGCCTCCAAGATTGGTTTCGTGGAGGAGATCGCTGCGCAGCATCGTGCGTGGGCGTTCTGCTTCGACGAAATCTTCCGTGACCGGGGCGGGCTCGAGTGCAGAGAGGTCCTGATACTTCGGTGCCAAGCGTCGCATCGTGGCGGCAGCTTCTGCAGCGGTGAGCCGATCACGGGGATCCTTGGCAAGTAGATCATTAACTGCTCGCCAGAGCTCCCGCGGGATATCCAGTTCAGGGGGAAGCGCTGTGACGTGGCGGTAGGCAATCGTAAAGTCGGTGCCGGGCCCGTCGAACGGTGTCCTGCCCGAGAGCAATTCATAGAGCAGCACACCGGTTGAGTAGATATCGGCGGCCGAGGTGGAATGTCCATGGCTAATGATTTCTGGTGCCATGTACTGCGGTGTACCCAACATGCCGGAGGTCTGGCGCTGACGTGCGCTGACTACCGAGGCGATACCGAAGTCCGTGACTCGAACCGTGTCAGTGTGGCCCGATTCCCACGGACGCGACAGCAAAACATTATCGGGCTTGATGTCGCGGTGCGTTACCTGCAAGCGATGGGCTTCGGTGAGGCCATCGAAAATTTGGGCCGTCAGGTTCAACGCGTCGAAGGCCGGAAGGGTTTTATGTGTGCTCAAAAGGTCCCGTAGCGTGCCGCCGGCAATGTAGTCCATGACAATGGCAAGGGTCGCGCCTTCAACCACCAAGTCACGGACCGCGACGACGTGAGGGTGCCGTAGTCCGATCAGAACGGAGCGTTCGCGAATGAATCGTTCGACGAGATCCGCATCGTTGGCATGTTCGGCCTTGAGAATTTTTGCGGCGTAGGTCGTATCATCGCGAATCGACTCTGCTAGCCAAACATCCCCGGCAGCACCGGACCCAATGTGCTTGACGAGGCGATAAGAAGCGCCGAGTGCGTCACCGGGTTGCGGGTTCGACATGGCATGCCTCTTCCTGGCTGTCATAACGGGGATGTCTTATCTGTTGCATCGTACCAACGGGAGGTTTCGTCTCGGAGTACATGACCGAATTTCCGGTGCTGTTGGTCCAATCAATGTGGATTGTTGAGATCAATTTTTGGTTAAAAATAATCGATGGACCGGTGAAGTCGAAGAACTTTTCGTCGTCGTTAGGAGCTTCACGACGACGATGCTCACAGTTACAATATATTGAAGTTTCAAGCATGCTTCCTAGTCAGGTACACATTACTTGTGGCATTTCAGTACTGGTTTGGGTTCCTTGGGCGACTTTTGTTCACATTTGAATTAATTTTCATGAGGTTGTGCTGCTTGCGTCATGTTGTGACATGGATTGTAATTAGTTGAAAATCTTTGCTTCGCTAGTAAGGTGCCCGAATTCTGGGTGTCATTTGTTGTCTTTTTATGAGGAGTGCTCCAATGGCTGCACGCGTATTGTCCACCGAGGAAGCCAAGACGGCTATCCGCCAGATCCAGTCCATCGTCAACGGTGGCTTCACCGATCAGATCACCCAGCTTGATACTCAGGGTCGCATCCTGTCTGACCCCAACGTCTGGGATGGCCCACTTGCCGAGACTTTCCGCAACGGCACCTGGCCAGAAACCAAGTCCGCTTTGGATTCCGCCAAGGAACAGCTCGAAGAGCTGCGCAACCAGTTGGATCGTATCTCTCAGGACATCTTCACCGCAGGTGGCGGCGCCTAAGTACCTCTTTTGTACCGGTGTGCCGAAACATTGAATGTTTTCGGCACACCGGTTCCTGTTCTTTTTCGACGCCGTGCCGGCGTCATCATCACTCTGCGGCATTTTGAAAACACCAGAAGGCGAGAATATTCATGTCAGGCATCGGCGGTAACGAACCAACGGGCTATAACTACGCAGCGGCTGACACGCTTAAAGCCAAAGCCGACAACCTCCAGGGCCAGTTACACGGTCAGCAAGGCTCTCGTTCCGCAGCCGTCTGGAAGGCGATGCGCGAATTCCGCGGCTACTATTCTGAAGTTTTTGATCGCAACGCAGAGGTCGCCTCGGGTGGGCGTCGCGAACTGGCCAACGCGCTGGGCCAACTGTCTGGCTGGGTGCTCGAACTCAAAGAGGCAGCACGGGCCGAAGACCGCCGACGAGCTGATGCTCGCGCCTGGGCAGAACGCCAACGTCAGCGTGAAGAAAACTGGTTCGTGGGGGCCTGGCATGAGGTCGGCACCTGGTTTGGTGGGAGCGATGATCCGCAGCCACCGCCGCCGGAAGATCCACCGAACTTTCACAGCGAGGTCGTGAAAGTCACCGGCCGTGAAATCCCCGCGCCTACGGGAAGCTCAAGTACGTCATCAGCAGTACCCGATGATCTGCGATCTTTCCAATCCCGCACCGGTGAGCTCGACGACGACCTGTCAACGGCGGTCGCCGAATTCCGCAGCGCTTTGAGTGACTACGAATCCGGGTGCAATAGCGCCTGGGGTTACCTCAACGGGCAACCGGTGCTGACGGCCATGAACGCGTGGCTCGAGGATAATGCCGAGGACGCCGAATGGGCCGGATTAGTCGCCCAAGCATTCGAAGCGGCCGGAGGCGAAGGCCGAATCACGATGGCAGATGCCTCGATTGCTGCGGCCCTTGCTGCCGCTGGCGTGGATTCCCACCGTGACGAACTGACGATTGAACCTTTCTCCGCTGTCGGCTCGCAACCGACCACCGGTTTCGCAGATGACCCGGTCAACACCACCACCGGCAACTTCTTAGAACCCGAACACGACCTGACATTTGCCGGAGCCGCAGCGTCGTTGCGCTTTTCTCGCATGTATAACTCGCTGGACGATCGCACCGGTGAATTTGGATACGGCTGGTCATCGGTGCTCGATGTGCGTCTGGAACTCGACGATGAGGGCGCCTACTTCGTCATGGAAGACGGCCGACGGATCACCTTCCCGCGCACCGCCAACGGCTGGGACCGCGGTATCGGAGAGAACTACTGGCTCACCGATACCCTGCCTCAACGTCTGAGTTTTGTGGCCGGGCTGCCCGAGCACGTGCTGCTTGTGACTGATCATGATGGCAGCTGGTGGGCCTTCACCCCGGCTGGCGTGTGGCTCGCGACCGGCCAAGGGCCCGGCACCACCATCACCGTGGTCCGCGATGAAACCGGTAACATCACGCGCCTGGTGCACGAGCGCGGGCGGTATATTGACGTCGAATACGCGACGGATCGGGTGGTAAGCGTCAGCGCTTCCGACGGTCGACGCATCGAATATCTCTACGACGATAATCGCCGTTTGATCGAAGTGGCCAGCTCAGCTGGCAGCCGTACCTACCGGTGGAATGCGGCCGGGCTGATTGATCAGGTGGTTGCAGCTGACGGCGTCGTCGAAGTCGTCAATACGTATGATGAGCACGGGCGTGTGACCCGCCAACTGACTCCGTATGGTCGTAGCGTGCGCTTTGCCTATTTACCAGGACGTGTCACCTCGGTTTCGACCGACGATGGCACCGGGGCCAATACCTGGATTGCCGACCGCAAAGGCCGCCTCGTTGGGATCATCGACGCCGATGGCAACCGCCAATCCATGGCCTATGACCCCCACGGCAACGTGGTCTCTTCGACAGCACGCGACGGCCAAGTGACCGTGCATGCCTACGACGATCGCGGACGCAAGCTGCGCACCGTCACCCCCGAGGGCGCCGATATCACTTATGGCTACGACGACCAAGATCGCGTCACGACCGTAGTCACCGCAGCTGGTGGCGTCATTGAGTACGAATACGAGTCCATCACCGACCGCAACCCTTCGATTATCACCGACCCAGCCGGTGGACGAAGCGAACTGACCTGGGAAAACGGTTTGCTCACGCGCGTGGTGGACCCAGAGGGTGTCACGGTGTCCCTGGGGTACAACGCCTACGGTGACCTGATTGCCGTGACCAACGCCAACGGCGACACTGCGCGCTATGTGCGGGATGCAGCCGGCCGCATCACCCAAGCCATCACTTCATCGGGCCACACCACCGAGTTGACCTACTCGGATGCCGGTCAGCTTTTGACCCGCAAAGATCCCGACGGTGCGATCTGGCGCTTTGAATCCGGGGCTGGCGGACGTCTGGTGGCAATCATCGACCCGGAGGGCCACCGCACCGAACTGGAACACGGCAGCCACGGCGAGATCGCTGCGATCACCGATCCACTGGGCCGCGTCACGCGCCAAGACTATGACGAATTCGGGAATCTGACCGCTATCACGCTGCCAGACGGTGCCAGCTGGGCCTTGACTCACGATGCGCTGTCGCGGTTGCGCGAAGTCACGGATCCGGCCGGGGCGACCTGGACCTACAATTACGACGTCACCGGCGAGCTGACCGCTGCGATCGACCCGACCGGCGTGCGCACCGACATTACACACTCACGCAGCGCCAACGTCTCGACCATCCAGAGCGCCTTCGAGCAACTGACCCTGCAAACCGATGAATACGGTCGAATAGTCAAAACCCAGCAAACCGGCGGTAGCGCTGAACTCATCAGCTATGACGCCTGCGGCCGCCCTGTTGAACTGGTCGATGCCAATGGGGGACTGACCAAGGTCGAATACGACCTGGCCGGCCGTATCACCGCAATCACCAGCCCTGAACACCGCACCGTGCGCTATGAATACGACGCTTGCGGCCGCCCAGCGGTGGCTATCGATGCCACCGGGGAGCGCACCACGCTGACCTACGACGCCGACTCACGTATCATCGCCCGGACCAGCCCAACCGGCGAAACCAGCACGATCGAATATGACGCAGCCGGACGCGTTATCCGTGAAACCATCCCCGGGGTTGGCGTGGCCTCCTACCGTTACGACAAACTCGGGCGTCTGATTGCCGTGCGCGACTCGCGGTACGGCCACCGCCGCTTCCGCTACGACGCCGCAGGCCAACTGACCGAAGCTATCAACGGCCTGGGTGGGGTCACCCGCTACGAATACGATGACCTGGGCCGCGTCGTGAAGGTCACCGACCCTGCCGGTGGTGTCACCACTTACGACCACACCCACCTCGGTGCGGTTGCCTCGGTGACCGATCCGCTGAAACGCACGATCAAAGCCACCTATGATGCTGCCGGTCGCAAGGTGCGGCAGACCGATGCCGACGGCAATGTCACAGAATTTACCTACGACGCCGGTCGCCAATCCGCCGTCTACACCAATGGCCGGCTGGTGTCGCAGGTCATCCGCGACGACGCCCAGCGCACCACCGCCATCACCGATGGCACCTATGATGAACCCGCAGAACACCGCCTGACGTATAACCGACTCGGTCAGCTCATCTCCCGGGTCACTACCCGCGGTGAGACCAGTGAGGAAACCCGCTGGGAATACGACGCCGACGGCTTCCGGACCGCAATGGTGACCCCCGATGGCACCCGGATCACCTATCACCGCGATCAAACCGGTCGGGTTACGCGCATCAAACACGGGACCTTCGGTGAGGCCTTCTACGAGTACGACGCCGACGGCCGCGTGATCCAGGCCAGGGCCGCCGATCAGCTGCAAACCTGGGACTACGCCAACGGTTACCCGGTGGTACACACCCTCACCTCAACCGATGGTGTCGCCGTCACCCGCATCGTCCGAGATGACGCCGGTCGCATCACCGAAATCACCGGTGAGCAGGGGACCACGACCTATACCTACGACGACGGTCAGCAACTCACCGCTGCCGTGACCGATGGTACGGAAACCACCTGGGGCTACGACCAGGCCGGGCGCATGACGGCCCACACCACGCCGGCAGGCACCACCTCGTATGTTTACGACCAGGCCGGACAACTGCTCATGGTCAAACACCCAGACGGTGTCGTAACCACCTACGAGTACGACGGGCAGGGCCAGCGTATCCATGAACGCTCCGACCACGCCGAAACCAAATATATTTGGGATGCTCGTGGTTGGTTGCGCGGTATTTTTGAAGACACCGCCGATGGCAAAGCAGAGACCAAACTATCGGTCAATGCCTTGGGTGAGTTGACCGACATCAACGATGCCCGTTTACACTGGGACATCGCCACCGGTGTACCGTCGCTGTTGGATGTTGAGAGCACGCCCGTATTCACCGGCCCAGCCGGTGTCACGGGGATCAACACCAGCTGGCAAAAGCCGCTGTGGCGTGCTGCACGCGGAACCGATACTCAAGATCCGTGGCAAACACTGGCCGCAGTGTCCTCACACGCCGGCGTTGGTCTAGGAGCCGATGGCAGCCTGCAGATTGCCGGGCTGGAATGGATGGGTGCTCGAGCATACGATCCAACCTCGGCCAGCTTCCTATCGCGGGACCCATTAGTCGCACCACTGGGTGCAGCATGGGGCGCGAACCTGTATTCGTATGCGGGGAACGATCCCCTGCATGCGATTGATCCCCACGGATTAGCACCGATCACGGATGAAGAACTCCAAGCCTACGCCGATGGCCTGCAGGGGCCTCTGGCCACCGGATTCAATGCTGTAGCCGACTGGACGGCGAATAACTGGGAATACCTCGCCGCCGGCGCTGCCATAGTCGGTGGGGTAGCGCTCATGGCCACCGGAGTTGGTGGACCAGCTGGTATTGCTTTAGCTGCAGCCGGTGGCGCTGCTTTCAGCGCGGGCACGACCGTGGCAACCCAGAAATACTTCGATGGTGAGGTGGACTGGGGGCAGGTGGGCACCGCCGCCTTGATTGGAGCTGCTACGGGCGGTTTCGGCGGTTGGGCACGAACTGTTTCTACTGCAGCCAATGGCGCGAGAGGTATTGCAACGATTACCTCAGTCAACGCTGGGGTTGGTGGCACGGCCTCGACCGCGAGCTATGCTGTGACCGCAGAAGATAAAAGTCTGCGGGGATACCTCGCCGCCTTCGTGTCCGGTAGTGTGGCCGGTGGTATATCGGGTGCAAGTGGGCCAGCCGCAGGGACGTTGGCTCACAGTCTAGGCCATAAGGCTACTTCCACAGTGGCGACAGCATTGCAATCGGGAATAAACTTCACCGGCGGTGCATCGGGATCTGTCCTCAACGATGTGTTGTCTGGACGAGAAGTATCCATGTCGAATGCAATGCTGTCAGGTACAACTTCCGGGGTGACTACGCCGCTGACATCGAAATATCTACCGAGCCAGCACGGTACGACAACACTGCGGCAAGCCTCGTATTTCAGTGTCCGAACCTTGGACGGACTCATCTCACCGGTCGGCCCGAATGCCGGAAGGCTGGTCCAAGGGGCTGTGACAGGTTCAACGGTCAGCGGCGCAGTAACTTACACGGTTGATGAAACGATCGATCTGTTTCGTGGGGATTAAGGAAGTGCCGAGGTGTTAACAGCACGCAGGATTCGGTGGGGCCTCATCGGGCTTCTCTTTCTCGGAGCCTTATTGATACCGACGAATACAGAACCCTTGGGGGAGTATCTGCCTACTCGTGGTGTCATGCTGATCGCACTGGTTATCAGCTTTGGAGCTACACAGCTGGTTGCCTTTCAATGGATAGTGCTGCCGTGTTTGGCCATCCTGCTGTTTGGCTCACCTGTGACCCAGCTTTTTGCTGGTGAGGTGCTCCCCCTTCTTTGGTGGTTTAGCGGGCTGATGTTCTGGGCTCTCAGTGGCCAAGAGCTATTGGAGCTGGCGGTCCATCGGCTGAAAGGTCTAGCACAGTCGTTTTCTTCGCTTGCGGACGTCCCACGACACCGTTTCATCCGATTCCACGTGCCGAACTGGATTATCGCAGGTATTGTCATAACCGTTTATACCGTGTTTGTCCCGGTCGTTGTACACGATCAGACGGCACAACAGACACTTTGGGTCGCATTATTTGGGTCGCTCGCGGGATGTGTTATTGCACTACTCACCGGAAGATGGCGTCTTTACGCGGTTTTTTTGGTTTCAGTCGTACTTGCGGTTACCTTTCTGGAACGAGAAGACTATGCCACCTTCCTTGGATTCAGCTGGCTAACCGCCTATGTGGTGGCGTGCATTATGAAAGACCCGAGCACCATTCACCGATCACTGGTACAGGTGCGTCAAGCCGCCAAACTCCCGTTGAAGAATCAAGACACCCCCGCCGCGCAAGGATAGTGGGGGTAAAACTTAGGGCTCAGCCATGCGGTTGGTGAGCGGAAGAGGAGGGAGTTATCGTGGTTGTCCCGACACCACTAGGACGTGGTCCGGCCTTTGCTACCGGAGCAGCGGGTGGCTCTGTGCAACGTCGGTTGCGCAAGATGAGCACGCACCCCGAAGACCCACGGGTTTTTTTCCCAGGCCAAGATCTGGGTCCCGCTTGGGTCGATACTCAGCCTCCTTATGACGCTGCTCGTGCCGATATTCGTCGGCGAGTATCTTGACGGCACGAGTGACGACATCTTCTCGGTCATCTTGCCCGGGGTACTCACCCTGTTTTGCTACCTGTTGTTATTGATGGGACTATTTCGCCGTTTTGGGGTGGATCGAGACAAGGTCTGGACCCGTTTTGGTAAGCTGTTCAACCGGCAGATCCGTTTTGCAGACGTCGATCGCGTTGATACTGGTGTTGGGCGCTTCAAGGTCTATGCCGGGGATACCAAAATCAATATCGACTACAACCGATTCGACTACTCGCTGGTCTACATTCGCTTACTGGAAGAGTTGCAGTACCGTCGCATAAAGGTCAAGAACATTGAAGTTGATGACCCCGAATGGGAAGGCACCGCCCAAGCCTTTCGCAACGTATTTGCAACTCATGCCTATCAGAACCATCAAGCGTTCTATGAGACTCACCCCGAAGAACTCGATCGACTCCAGGCGTTGGTACAGCCGCCAAAATCGTATGTCGATTAGGTACGGATCGGTCTCGAGGCGGCGTACTGCGAGATTCGGTTCGAGGGTTTATAGAAGGTGAGTAGCTAAAGATGTTAGCCTTCGATAGCATCTGGATGGTGGCGCCGCGAGTGTAGCACCCGTACGACGAGTATTTCGTCTGCTTGGGGCTGCTGGTAAAAGAGTCCATAGGGAAATTGCCGCATCCGTGCTCTCCGGAGGTCGTCGAATCCTTCGACCGGAGGTGAACCCTTGGGGAAGACCATGATCCGAGCGATGACCGCGTCGACGTCGTCGAAGAAGCGCGCGCCCAGCTCGTGATCGATGCCCCTGTAGTAGTCGATGGCTTCTTCAATGTCGGTCACCGCCTGCGGAGTGAGGACAATCCTCAACGCTGGCCTCGAAGAGTCTCGCGGACGTCGGCCCAGTCCCGTAGTGCAGCAGGATCCGCCGGGACGGCGTCGAGTGCCGCCACTAGGGCTGCCCGCTCCTCTTCGGTTGGTCTATAGACCGGCTCACCGAAGTATGTGCGTAGCGCCTCTTGAATAACTTCCGACCGGCTTCGGTGCTCGACGGCACGCGCCTGTTCAACCATCTCGTATAACTCTTTGGGAAGCGTCACCGTCACTTTTTCCACTGCCATACGTACCTCCTAGGTATGAAATAATCATACCGCAGCCAATGCGGTTGTGGTCCCGAGATTCGCTTGTCGGCATCCGGTTAGGATTTTTATTTGTGAAGTGAAGATCGGATCAGTGTCGAATAAGCTAAAGCTGCTTATTGTCGCGCTCCTATTGATTGTAGGGGGAGTCCTGGCGATGGCCTTCGGCGATACGAGGGGTGAGCCGCCGGCACTCGAGTGCGTAGCAGAAGGCATGCCGAGTTCGGCGTTTGTCGATCACGATCAGGGCGGCTGCCCGATCAGCAATGAGAGCGGGGAGGAATACGCGGACTGGTTAGCGCAGCCTCGACCGTTGATCCTTGTGGGGGTTTTTCGCCATCCTAGCCGGGGTGGGCTTGGGCGTCGGCGTCGGGATCACGGCAATTGTGCAGAAAGCCCGCAACAAGAACGCATAACGGAGCTGGGATCGCGAGTACAACCAGAGGCAGGATCGCTAGACTGTCGGCGTGACCGACCACCAGAGTTATCGCAGTCCGACCCATATCCACGTTCGCGGAGACCGCGTCAACAACTTGCAAAATATCGACATCGATATTCCACTGAATCACCTGGTGGGCATCGTTGGGGTCTCTGGTTCAGGAAAATCCTCCTTAGCGATGGGCACACTGTACGCCGAAGGCTCGCGCCGCTACTTGGAAGCACTGTCTACCTATACGCGCCGCAGGATGGCGGCCACCGGCAGGGCTGAGGTTGATGCGGTCAGCCATATCCCACCGGCACTTGCCCTGCGACAACGCCCCGGGACGGCCGGAGTGCGATCCACGTTCGGCACGTCAACCGAGTTGCTAAATATCTTGCGACTTATCTTCTCTCGGCT
>DATBUK010000095.1:0-12330 GCA_036516155.1 Yaniella sp. | reverse complement strand
GTGCTTGGGCGGTGTTCATCGTGCTCCTTAGCGAGTTTGTTCAGCGAAAGCGGCTCGGAGTTGATCGTCGGGGAGTTGATGTGCGACCAGTACGGCGAGCAATATGCGTGCCTGATAGGTATTGAGCTGATCAGCACTCATCGCTCCGGCTTCTAGCAACGTGACGGCACCCCCATTGCCATAAATTGCTGCGACGGGCCCGGTCGGTACCCGCGTCGCGAGGACGACCGGAACCTGGGCATCCACGGCGGCTTCGACGGCACCAGTAAAAACAGGTGGGGCATTCCCAGCACCGACACCCTGGAGCACGATGGCATCTGCGCCGTGCTCTAAGGCTGCATAAAACAGTGAAGCGTCACTCCCCGGGGCAGCATCAATGACGGGTATGTTCAGCTCAGCGAAGGTTTCGGGCGGATCGGGCAACGTCGGGTGGGCCACGGGGTTCGCCAACCGAGTGATGTCATCGGAGTAGCCCTCGGCGATGAGTGGACCACCAGAAAACGCGGTCGTGGCCAGGGTGTGACGCTTCCGCGTGTGCCGGGCTGCGTGGAACTGCGATTCGAACCCCACGAGCACCCCGGCGCCCCGCATATGGTCAGCGCCGGCAGCTAACACGGCTTGTCTGAGATTCTCGGGTCCATCGGTGTGAGGAAGATCGGCGGCACGCTGGGCTCCGGTGAGCACGACTGGCTTATCAGACGAATGAAGTAGAGATAAGAAAAAGCTCGTCTCTTCCATTGTGTCAGTCCCATGAGTGATGACCACCCCGTCGACCTCAGGTCGTTGGCAGGCCGCGACGACGGCTGCCCGAATTTTCAGCAGATCGGCAAAACTCAGGTGGAACGAGTTAATGTGCAGTACGTCCTCGGTCGTCACTTTGGTGGTCACTCCCGTGGCCTGAAGGACCTCTTCGGTGGAATCAGTCACCGTCGCACCACTGCTGCCAGCACGCGACGCGATCGTGCCACCGGTACCAATCACGTGAACGAAGCTCATGGACCTATTGTAGGGCTGACCGGCTAGAAAAGCTCTCCATCCACATAAACCCAGCGACCATCGTGACGCTCAAAGCGGGACCGTTCATGCAAGAAATCTCGTGTGCCATCCTGCGTGCGGAAGTGGGCCACAAATTCCACTTCACCCGTGACATCGTCGGGTCCGCCAAGCTGTGTGTCACGGATCCTCAAGCGCCGCCACTCGATCCCAGCAGGTACTGTCACATCTGCCGGACGGGTGCTGGGGTGCCACGAAGCTGCCAGGTAGGCCGCATCGTTGAGTACAAACGCCGTGTAGCGCGAACGCATAAGCTCCAAGGCGGTGTTGGGTGCTCGCGTGCCGGCCAGGAGTGGTTGGCAGCATCGTGACAAAGGGCTTCCGGTTCCACATGGGCACTGTTGATCTGGCATTGTTTTTCCCATCTTCTAGCCCGGGCGTGCTTGCGGCACGTCAGATACGGTTCCAGCCTAACCAAAGCCGGAATATGCTCCGAAGTGTTCGCACAGTCAAACACTCTGAGGATCGTGCGGAGGGGCTACGTCGGTTTGCTCGTCCAGTCAAAAGTGCAATGCGCTAACCTAGCCTCGTGACAGAACAACACCTTTCAGAAACACGTTCAGCCTGGATCGCATTCGCCGTGGCCACTTCGGTGGCCGTGCTGACGATCCTTGACGTCGTGAAAGTCAATGTTGTGCTTACTCCATTGGAAGAGACCCTCGGAGCGACCCCGACGCAAACGAGCCTGGTTGTGGCCGGGTATGTGCTCGCCTTTGGCATCGCCTTGGTCCCATCCGGACGACTCGGTGACCAATGGAGCCGGAAAGCGATGTTCATGATCGGGCTGGTCATTTTTACCATCGCCTCTCTTGCTGCAGCACTGGCCCCGACCGCTAGTCTCTTGGTTCTGGCTCGAATATTGCAGGGCATTGCCGCCGGAACATTAATGCCCCAGGTGCTGGGCATGATTCAAACGCTGTTTCAAGATCAAGCACGTGGTAAAGCCTTTGGTATCTTTGGGGCAGCTATTGGTCTCGGGACCTCATTTGGCCCAACAGTGGGCGGGGTACTTCTCGGGGCCTTCGGCCCGGAACTGGGATGGCGCTGGACCTTTGGCATGAACGTCCCACTTGCGTTACTCATCATCCCCTTGGCGGTCTGGCTTATCCCAGCAGCCCAAGCACGCCAGGGCCGCACCGACCTCGATCTGATTGGTGTCACCTTCCTCGCCAGCAGCGTGTTGTTTATCATGCTGCCGTTTGTCCTGACTACCGGTTCGGATGACCAACCGTGGCGCTGGAGCTTTCTTGCGTTGGGCGGTCTGTCCGTGGTGGCCTTTGTGCGATGGGAAAACCGCTACCGCGACGCCGGCAAGAGCCCCGTACTGGACTTCACGTTGTTCAGGTATTCGTCGTATCGCAACGGTGTCGTCATCACGACCTTGTTCTTCGCAGCAATGCCCGCGATGTTCCTAGTCATGACCCTGTTCAACCAGCAGGGTCTCGGACACGACCCCGTTGCGGTCGGTCTCATCACTGTTCCCTATGCGATTGTTTCAGCCATCGTGGCAGCCATCATAGGCCGCTACACCTTCCGGCATGCCACCGGTCTGGTGATCTGGGGATTCATCATTTTCATAGTCGCGCTGATTGGTTTGGTGGCCGTTTCAGTGCTCGTGCCGCCGGAACACAACCCCTTAGCGATGGCGATCGTACTGGCCCTCGCCGGAATCGGGCCCGGCTTCATTATGGTCGCCAACCAAACACGCACACTCATGGACGTCCCCATCGTCCAAGGTGGCGTCGCGGGATCGTTCCAACAGGTCGGGCAGCGGGTGGGCAATGCCATCGGTATCGCAATCGGATCCGCTATCTTTTATGCACTCATCGTCAACGTCCCGCGGGACGAAAGCGGCATGCCAGACCATACTGATCCGGCCAGTATCGCCACCTATGGGCAAGCCTTCCAGACTGCCATGGCAGTACTCATTCTCTTTTGTCTAGTGGCCCTGATTTTTGCTGGCATTGACCATCGCGCTCGCAGTCAACAATTGGCTACCCGCGACGTCTCCAGAGCTTCACGACCTCACTAACGCCCGCAAAAGTCGCAAGTTATCCACAATTGCTCCCGAGATGGGTGCGGCGACGAGTCAGGCTTCTTTAGTCTCTTAGTCAATTGCACACAGCAATGAACCGACATAGGAGATCTTCTTGCGCAGCACCATTCTCGTTTCACTCACCACCTTCAGCATTGGAGCCTTCAGTCTGCTCACGCCACCGATAGCAGCAGCGGACGCCACCGGGGCCCTTGAACCCGAGCCCACCGCTGTGATGGGTCCTGCACAGGAATATCAGCGTGGTTTGACCGTCAATGGGGTCGCTCCAACTTTGCGTTCCGTCGTCGTTGATGGCGAAAGCATTCTGGCTTACTGCATTGAATACTGGATTCGTGCTGCAGAGCCTGACCACGAAGCAGCGGTCACTGGGTGGGATGAATTCACCGGCGATAACCAATTCAAGTCAGACCCACAGGTACGCCAGCACGTGGCCTGGATTCTGCGGCACTCATACCCCACACTTTCGGTTGCGGAAGTTGCTCAGCACACGGGGACGGAAGAGCTGTCTGCAACCGAAATCATCACCGCGACACAAGCGGCTATTTGGCATTTCACCGATGACTTTGTGCCCGATGGAAATCTTGTAGTCGAAGCCGGTCCCGACGACAGGCTGCGCGCGCACTCAGCTGCGAACGTGCAGGCGGTATTCGACTATCTCACCGGCAGTACGAATACCGGTCTGACCGAGCAAGAAACCCAAGCCAGCGTCACATTAGAAAACAATACAAACGACGATGCTGAGCTCCCCGAGGCCATTGATGACCTTGTAGACAACGACGAAGATCATGTCTTTGGTCCCATCCTACTGAATGCATCTAGCGCCGACGTGGAGCTGGCCGTGCACCCCACCGATGACGAGATCCCCATCGAGAATTTAGTGGTGATGGATCCAACCGGACAAGTTATAGATCTTGACCAAGCGGTCAGCGCGAACGAACTGTGGGTTCAGGTACCGGCAGAAATGGAGTCTGGATCGGTTGAACTATCAGCTGAGTCCATCGAATTCGGTTATACCGGAAGGCTCATCATCCCAGAGCCAGATAACCAGCGGCGTTTCCAGACCATCGTGGTCGTCGATCAAACGACCAGCCAAGCTGCCACTGAAATTGAATTAGCCTGGGAAAAACCGGTCGTTGAAGAACCCGAACCTGCCGATGAGTCGCCATCGACAGATCCATCGCCTGACCCCTCAAACACGCCTCCCGTTGAAGAACCTGACGTTGAGGAACCACCGGCTGACGATCCTTCGGTAACCGCTCCGACCGAAGACCCCACGCCTCCACCAGCGCAGCCCGAGTCTTCCGCGCCACCCGAAGCGGTTGAAAATTCCGTGGTCAGCACTCCGAGTCCTGAAGAACCCGCCGAAACTGAACCCGCAGCTGAGCTTGCGACCACCGGTGCCCATCAAACTAGAAACGTACTCGTAGCGCTCGGCACCATAGCCGTAGGAGCATGCCTCCTGATTGTCAACCGACTCAGAAAACGAAGAACGTAACCACCCGGGTGATATTGAGGGTGAACTCCGCAGGAACCGGCTGATAGTTGCTCTTTTGACTTTAACGTAAGAGCCAGTACCGAATCACTCAGCCCCATGGTAGGGCGCCGGGATAAGCAGGCCGCCAGAATTCAATGCAACCCCCACGATTCGAGTCCCTGTAGGAAGGAACAACAGTGACATACATTTCCAATGAGATAGACCACCGCGAGCAACTGATGGCATTTTCGTCGGAGGAGTTGGATTTCTGGCACCGAGTGGTTGCCGTATACATGGGTGTCTTGCCAACTCTAGAACGCGACCTACAGCGGGCCGCTAACGTCAGTTTCTTCGAGTTCCAAACACTGGATCACCTGTCCTCAGTCGACGGTGCCATGAGCATGACACAGCTTGCTTCGCGCTGCAACTCTTCTCTGTCACGCCTGTCTCACGTTGCCCGGAAATTAGAAGCTCGTGGTTTACTCACGCGACGCTTGGCAGACTACGACAAGCGCGTGACTGTAGCGGAACTGACCGACAAGGGCAGAACCCTCGTGGACAAGGTCAGAGATGTTTATCACGCCTCTATCGAAAGCCGTGTGTTGGAATCGCTGTCCCCATCAGAACTACGCCAGGCCACGAATCTCTTGGACACGATGCTTCGTCGCAATAACCCAAATCACTGGCTCTTCGCATCCTGAGCGAGCCAGCGCTATTGAGTTCCACAGGGCATTGTTCGTGCGTGCTTCCGCAGTTTGATTAAAGAACATGCCCATACTAGACTGTGAGGTTGTTGTCTGCACTGTGCCCCATCTGGTCCGACCATAGCCAAATGAACGGCGACGGAGACATGCAGACGTGAACAATGGCTCTTCTTTGGAGCGTGAGCGACAAAGAAGACTCACCGTCTTCACCCTAGCGATTAAAAGGGCACTTCGGTTGGTTCTCACCCAGCCTGGTATTCCTTCGAGAAAGTCGCAGTAAGAGCGCGGTGTCACAACTTGTGGCGAAATTGATGATGTTCATCGTATTTCGCCCGTACTTTTACTACTGCTTAAAACCGAGGAGTGATCATGGCAGCACACTGCCAGGTAACCGGAGCTGGACCGGGGACAGGAAATAGAGTCTCCCACTCGAACCGCAGAACCAAGCGCCGGTTCAACCCAAACATCCAAAAAAAGAGCTACTTTGTGCCTTCTCTAGGTCGCAAAGTAACTCTGAACGTATCCGCCCGTGGCATCAAAGTCATTGACGCCCGCGGCATTGACTCTGTCATTTCAGATCTCATCGCTAAGGGAGTGAAGCTCTAATGGCACGCGAAAAGGGCTTGCGCCCCATCATCAAAATGAAATCAACTGCTGGCACCGGTTACACTTACGTGACCCGTAAGAACCGCCGCAACAACCCAGACCGTATCACGCTGAAAAAATACGATCCGGTAGCCCGCAAGCACGTTGATTTTCGAGAGGAGCGCTAAGCATTGGCTAAGAAATCTATGATCGCCAAAAACGAGAAACGAAAAGAAATCGTAGCTCGTTACGATGAACGTCGTAAAAAGCTGAAAGCACAGCTTATCGACCCGAACGCTACTGACGAAGAGCGCGAAGAAGCACGTGTTGGCTTGCAGAAGCTGCCTCGTGACGCATCACCAGTACGCGTCCGCAACCGTGACTCCATTGACGGACGTCCACGCGGTACCCTGCAGAAGTTCGGTATCTCCCGTGTACGCCTTCGCGATATGGCGCACCGCGGTGAGCTGCCAGGTGTAACCAAGTCATCCTGGTAACTGCATACTCTTATAAAAACTGGCCAACGGGTTTCCGTTGGCCAGTTTTTCTTTAATCAACCGACAAAGGAGTCCTCGCAAGCTTCACACACCCAACTCATAGATGAGCGGTGGCGCGAACTCCATGCGATATCCTTGCAATAGCATGTGATGAGCGGGAGGCGGCACTACTATGTCCACACTGAGTTTCGTGGCCCTGTCTATGCAGACCACTCACCTGGACCCGGCCACAGTCTCCAAGGCGTCATATCTGAAGCTTGTGGATGGCAATATCACACGAGTTGATGCTATCCCCATTATCCCACCAGCTACGCCATCAGAAACCGGTTCAAACAACCCCGAGAAGGCGGTCGCTTGGCCCGAGGCTCTTGGCCAGCTGAGTATGGTCTTCGGAAAATTACCGATCGTCAGCTACTATCGCGACGCAGACAAAGAGATTTTCCAAGCCGCTAGCCGCCGCAGCGACATCACCCCACCGACCTTTCATTGGCTCGACTGCCGTGCGCTGGCCCGGCAATCTCTGCCAGAGCTTGCCGATCATCAACCCTCCACGGTGCTGAAAGCACTAGATCTCTTCGAAGACTACGGGGACGGCGATACCGTCGAACAAACCGCCCGCATCGTACTCAGACTTGCTGAACTCCAGGGAGCCACCACCGTTCGGGAGCTCTGGGGCGATCTCTACCATCAACCTGATGATCTTCTCGACCTGGAGTCCACACTTCAGGAGCTTTCGACCGCGGAGGCTGAAACCCACGACGAACCAGCCGTCAAGAACCAGGATGATTCCGAAGCGGAGGCAGTGACGCCACCGTTGACTACCGCGGCGATTGCTGCTGGTGCAGCCAGCGCATCATCTGAGGCAACCCCTCAGAGTTTGGACGATCGTCCCGAAACAGAGTTGCCCGAAGCGCATGGTGCCGACCTGCTCGACGATGAGCACGGGGCGGGAAACCAGGGTGCGGATTCGGATACTGTAATCGAGCCAGAGGCTGATGGAACGCCACGCAGTGCAACTGACCAGGAAGTGAAGGAGTCAGGCGCAGAATCAGCGGTTGAGTCAGAAGAGTTACCTGTGCAGTCGTCAGAGCATGATGACGAAGTCACTGCACAATCCGTCCTCGATATCGAGCACTTGGAGGAACCTGAGTTCCTGAAGATACGCGATGACGAAGTACATCTTGAGGCCACTACTGAAGAGCCACCTCACGGTCTAGATACTCAGAATGTCGACACCGAAAGTCAGCCCCTCCAGCATGCTGCTGATGCCACACCAAAACCAGACGAAGATGCTCACGACGACATCGAGTCGAGTTCCGCAGAGGAGGCAGCGAGTCCTCCTACGGGGCCGCTACCTGTAGAGGAACCGAACCGGGACTTCGAGGAAACCACTCCAGTTACTCAAGTCGGTGACAACCCTGCGACGGCACAGGACACCGAACTTACAACAGAACCACCTCAAGAATCCGTCATACCAGCAGCGCAACCAGCTGATAGCCCAACACAACCTTCCCCAGCGAAGAAGCTGGCAGAACCTCTCACCCCGCTTGCGAGCCGGGAGGAGGGCTCAACTGCCCTTACTGCAGGCGCACAGCTTAGCGACGATCCGGCCCAGACTGCTGAACATCACGAGCCGCGCCCGGTCGACCAAGACCCGAAACCAGCATCCCGTACTGGTCGGATATGGGGAGTCGTCGGCATGATTGTTTTTGGGTTGCTGACTGTTCTGGGTTTGGGCCTGACGGGCATGGCTGTCCAACTGTTTTTCACAACGAATGACCTACTCCTCGAAACGAAAATCGCCGGAGTCATTTTGACCGGCGCGATCACCTTACTGAGCCTGCTCATGACGGCTCTAAGCTACCGAACGTATCGGAAGAACGACTAGATTTACTGGCGCTTTTAATGCCAAACATCGGCATGTTTACTGGGAAGAAGCTGAGATTTCGGCGACATTTTGCTTAAAATCGGCGGATTTCCGCGAAATTCCGCAGAAACCGCGCACAAAAGCGCCACAAAGCGCGCCAATAGTGGTAGCTTTTCCAAAAGGAGCCCGGCGAACGCCGGGTTTACGACAACCCACAGTCCAGGAGGACATATGGCTATGAACCGCAGTGAACTTGTTGCAGCAGTTGCCGAAAAATCCGGTAACTCTGCTACCGCCGTCAACGGTGTGCTGGACGCCGTATTCGAGGTCTTCGCCTCGCAGGTTTCCAAAGGTGAAAAAATAACTATCCCAGGCTGGTTCTCAGTTGAACGCACCAACCGTGCAGCACGTACCGGCCGTAACCCCCGCACCGGTGAAGCTATCGAAATCCCTGCTGGCCACGGTGTCAAACTGTCTGCGGGTTCGAAGCTGAAAGCTGCTGCCACCGGCGAAAAGAAATAAGCTCAACGTCTCTTCAAGACACCTAGACGCTCCGGTTACTGACCGGAGCGTCTTTGCTTTAACATATGCGGTAAACACTCAGAAACGAGTGGTTTAATGAGGTCGACTACCCACAGAACCGTGCGCACCGAAAGTGCGCAGCGCCCAGGAGCATAGATGACGGACCAAGCCGCGGTGTCGCGCAGTCGTCGCTCCGGGGCTGCCCGGTTATGGCGAGGCTGGATCGTCGCAGTCCTTGCGGTCCTTCTTGCAGCAGGAGGTCACCAGTCCGCACACTCGGTCACCCACGGGATGACCGAAGCCATTCCGTGGGAACTGCTTGGTTTTTCTATTGCGTTGACGGCCCCTGTCGCAGTAGGTCTAGCAGGTCGAGGTATCTCGATGTGGGCTACCGGGCTGACCACGATCTTTGGTCAACTCGTATTTCACGGCCTGTATTCACTGCCCTACACAGGCACTTCAGCTCCATCTCACGGACATCGTCACGGAGACCATACCGTGACGCCCATTAAAGCTCCAGTGGCGGACATTACTCATGGCGACCACGCTATGATGGCGGCCGATGTGACCATGCTGGGCGCGCATGTGCTGGCCGCTGCTGTCACGACCTGGCTTATCGTGCACGGTGAGCGTAGCTTGGTGGCGCTCGTGACCTGGCTGCTGTTGTTGCCGGTCAAACTTGTCTTAGCCACCCCGCCGATGAATGCAGCGCGACCAAAAGGTGTGCTGCCAGTCGGACGGGTATGGATTCCCCATCCGATGAATCTGGCTTCTACGCGATGGTCTCGTGGCCCACCTGTACTAGCGTAGACGTGGCTTAATCAGTGGGAGTGGCCCTCCCACATTCGTTGGAGTGACCCAAGTCAACCTTGGGGAAGGAAGCATGCAAAAAACATTACCTACCCGCTTTAGTGTCTGGATTGCTCTGCTGTTGACGAGCCTGGCCATGCTCTGGGCGCCATCGGCAGCACACGCTCACGACGTCCTGGTGGAATCGACGCCCGAAGTTGGTTCGACTACCGAAACCACGCCATCGGAGGTCAGGTTGCGCTTTTCAGGCACACCGCTGACCGGTGAAGGGCTCACAAACCTAATCCTGGTCACCGATGCCGAAGGCAACCAATGGCACGATGGTGAGGTGAGCGTGGAAGGCTACGAACTAGCCATCCCGCTGTGTGAGAACCTACCGCAAGGCGAATACGAAGTTGCCTACCGGGTCATTTACTCCGATGGGCACACCGGGGAAGAACGGTTCAGTTTCACCAATGCCGACCAAAATGCGCCAGCGGAAGGCACACCGGATAACTGCGGTGAAATGAGCGATGGCGCAGCAACCCCGGACACTCCCGAAGCCAACGAAACACAGGACACGTCGAACGCTCAAGACAACGCCGCAGAAAACACTTCAGCATCGCTGCCTGGATGGGTCTGGATTGTCGGCGGTGTCGGCATCATCGTGATCGCAGGAGTCATCTTCTTCCTGCTGCGCGGTAGTCGAACCGGCCAGACACCGGAGGACCCCGTGGGCGACGAATAATTGAGGAACGATTGATGAAAAACGTTGTACCTGTCCTGTCCACTACCGCTATCGCAGGCTTACTGCTTGCCGGTTGCGCATCAGATGACCAGACCGAACCCGCCGCGGAGACCGCGGCTGAAGGGGAAATCTTCGCGGTTGAAGACCCCTGGGTTCGGGCGACCGAAGAGACCATGGAAACCGATCACGACCACTCCATGACCGGGGCATTCGCACACCTGACCAACGTCTCCGGCGAAGACCAAACCATCATTGGAGCTGACGCCGAGCTTGCTGAGGTCGTAGAGTTGCACGAGGTCGTGGATGACGGCGGCGTCAACATTATGCAGGAAAAAGAAGGTGGCTTCCCAGTCGCGGCCGACGAACGGTATGAGCTGAACCCCGGCGAAGACCACATCATGCTCATGGAGCTCGCCGATGAAGTCCAACCCGGTGACATCATTGACATCACCATTGAACTCGACAGCGGCGAAACTCAGACCATCGAATTCATCGCCAAAGACTACGTGGGTGCTCAAGAAAACTACGGAGACTTGGACCACCACGAGGATGACGCGGCTCACGACGAGCCAGTTGAATAAGGAACACGATACCCAGTGACCAACAGACACAATTCCGCACACCAGCAACCCGAGAAGGGTGTTTCGCGGCGTGGATTGTTGTTGGGCGCCGGGGGAGTGGTCGGTGGGGGCCTCATTGGTGCCGCCTCAGGATATGCTGCGGCGTCATTCGGGGCTCCTGCCGCACCCGGTGATCTACAACAACCCGTGACCGTCACACCGGGAATTGCCAATACCCAGGTGACGGTTTCCGAACCCTACGGGACCGACACGATCCCGTTCTACGGTCCACGCCAGGCCGGCGTCGATACCGCGTTGCAATCTCACGGCATCTTTATCGCCTTGAACCTGCACGACGACACCGACGCCGACCGCCTGTCATCGATGATGCGACTGCTCACCGATGACGCAGCGCGCCTGACCCAGGGCCGCGGTGCGCTCGCCGACCTCGATGAGGAACTCGCAGCCGCACCGGCAAGGCTGACGGTGACCTTCGGTTTTGGCTCCGAAGTGTTCAACCGTACCAAGCCTGAGCTGAAACCCGACTGGCTCAAACCCCTACCGGAATATTCGATCGATCAACTCAACCCGGACTACACCGGTGGAGATATGATCATCATGATCCAAGGGGATGACCCACTGTCGGTGGCACATGCTCGACGCATGCTGCTCAAAGACTCACGGGCCTTCGCCTCGGTCGCCTGGATCCAAACTGGTTTCACGCATGCCAGGGCAACCCGTCCCGATGGCACGACTATGCGCAATCTGTTTGGCCAAATTGATGGCACTGCCAACCCGGCCGGCGGCTCGGACCACGCCGAACGGGTGGTCTGGGGTGTTGGTGAAGGTGACGGACACGGCACCAAGAACCTGGTACCTTGGATCGAAAATGGCACCTCAATGGTGATCCGGCGCATCGCGATGAACGTCGATGAGTGGGATGAACTGGACCGCCCGATGCAAGAGGACGTCATTGGCCGTAAACTTGGTTCGGGTGCACCACTGACCGGTCAACAAGAACACGACGAACCCGATTTCGAGGCCGTTGGTCCGGCCGGGTTCCCCGTGATCTCGGATATCGCCCATATCCGCCGAGCGCGCACAAATGATTCAGACGAGGCCATGTTTCGTCGGAGTTTCAACTATGATGAACAACCGGCCGCCGACGGCGATGAGCTCCATGGGCAAACGGGAGTCTCTGAATCCGGGCTGATCTTCGTGGCATTTCAATGCGACGTCGATCAGCAGTACACACCCATCCAGGATCGACTGGCAGAGTCTGATCACCTCAACCTGTGGACTATTCCCGTTGGGTCCGCAGTTTTCGCCATCCCGCCCGGCTGCGACGCGGATGGCTATATCGGCGAACCACTGTTCGTCTAGCAACACCTAGGAGCACCGTTGACGAAAATCGCACCACAACAAACGTCCGCACCGAACTGGCTTTGGCCGGTCTCGGTGATCACCGGTGTGCT
>DATBUK010000094.1:0-1593 GCA_036516155.1 Yaniella sp. | reverse complement strand
GCCGGTCGAGGTCAGCTCGACGGTACGAGTCGTCCGGATGAATAAATCCGCTTTGAGCTGGCGTTCTAACTGTTTAATCATGCGGCTCAGGGGTGGTTGGGCCATGCGCAACCGCTCAGCAGCACGACCAAAGTGGAGCTCTTCGGCGACCGCGAGAAAAATCTCTGCTTGTTTGACTTCCACAGCGCTCCCAATTGTTGCCTAAACAGTCATCAAATTAGGTAAGAACAAGTATTGGACAGTCATCAATCTACCTGATTACATGAAGTCAACGTAGTTGTGAGAGGTAGATGCATGTCACAGTATATTGATGAGCTTGTCGCTTCCCCTGGATCGGGGCCGCTTGCTGGAATTGTCGTCGCCGACTTTACGCGGGTCTTGGCCGGGCCGTATGCGACGATGCTGCTGGCAGATATGGGTGCTACGGTCATCAAAGTCGAAAGCCCCACCGGGGATGACTCGCGGCAGTGGATTCCGCCGGCTCTTGACGGGGTGTCGACCTACTACCTCGCGGTGAATCGCAATAAACAGTCCATTACCTTAGACCTCAAAGATCCCGCAGACCTCGAGGTCGCTTATGAACTCATTGAGCGCGCTGATATCTTCTTAGAGAACTGGAAGCCCGGCGGCCTGAAGAAATTTGGTCTGGACTCCGAGTCGGTGGCAGCCCGGTGGCCCGAGCTTATCCACGCTTCCATTACTGGGTTCGGTAGTGCCGGCGGAGCGTCCATGCCCGGCTATGATCTGTTAGCTCAAGCCTTATCTGGGTTCATGGAAGTGACCGGTTCCCCCGACGGTCCGCCGCAGCGTGCTGGCGTGGCCATTTTCGACGTGGTCACCGGGATGCATGTGACCATCGGGGTGCTGGCCGCCCTGCAGGAACGGCAACGTTCGGGCCGGGGACAGCACATCGAGGTGGACCTGTTATCGTCGGCCCTCTCATCCCTGGTAAACCAGACCTCGGGCTTTGTGGCGATTGGCAACGTGCCGGTCCGCCAGGGCAATGAACACCCCAGCCTCTTCCCCTATGGCCCGTTTATGGCCCAAGACCGCGAACTGGTCATCTGCTGTGGCAACGACAGTCAGTTCGGCCGGTTGATGACCCAACTGGGCGTGCCGGACGTTGCGAATGAACCGCAGTACCGGACGATGAAGGACCGCAACGCGAACCGTGAATCCTTACGCGCAATTCTTGAGACACAGCTCCAACACGACACCGCCGAGGCATGGTTTGATCGACTACAGGCCGTGCAGGTTCCGTGTGCCCCCATCCTTGGGATCGATGGGGGAGTCGAGTTCGCCGAACGTATCGGGTTGGAACCGGTGGTCCAGGTTGGCACCGGGGCTGAGACGGTCCCGACCATCCGGAACCCCATCCGATTCTCGCGCACCAAAGTTTCTTACGATAAAGCACCGCCAGCTCTAGGTGCTGACTCCGATACTGTACGAGAATGGTTAGCCAACCATCCCCTCACGCAGGACGTTTTGAACCATGTCTAACTTCGATCAGATCCGCGAGACCGCTACACCAATCCCGTTACAACTGCGCTGGTCAGACCAGGACATCAACGCACACGTCAATAACGTGCAGAT
>DATBUK010000093.1:0-10595 GCA_036516155.1 Yaniella sp. | reverse complement strand
CTATTTGCAAGCGAATGTTGCAGATGCCATGAGAACTCATTACGAGATTCCTTGGCATCAAACCGTCGTGGGAAAGATCGAGAATGGTACTAGGGAGATAAAGCTCCATGAGGCATATGCACTAGCTGATATTTACGGAATATCGGTGCAGGATTTAGCCGAGGGGCGGGGATTACGAGAAATTCATGAGCTTGATTTCCATCCGCTCCGGTGGGCCTTGAAGAGCAAGCAGTAGGCGGTCGATCATGGCAACGATTGAGCCGTATGAATTGAAAGCTGGTCGTCGGTACATGGTGAAGTATCGGACGCCGGATCGTCAGCAGACCACGAAGCGTGGTTTTAAAACGAAGCGTGAAGCTCAGCAGTGGTTGAACAAAATGGAGTACGAGAAATCCACTGGTGAGTTCATTCATCCGATGGCTGGGAAAGTCACGGTGGGGGAGTTGGGTCCGGAGTGGTTGGCGCGTAAGAAGCATTTGAAGCCGTCGTCGTTGCAGCCGTTGAAATCTGCGTGGAGGAATCACGTGGAACCGGTGTGGGGTGCCCGTCAGATTGGCAGTATTCGCCACACGGAGGTTCAGGCATGGACCACCGAATTGCATCATGGTGACGAAGCCAATGGTGTGCCACCGAAAAGTGCGACTGTGGTTATTCGTGCTTATGGGATCTTGTCAGGGATTCTTGATGACGCGGTGAAGGACAATTTGTTGTCCCGGAATCCTGCTGACGGTGTGGAACTACCGAAGAAGTCGAAGAAGTCTCACGTCTATTTATCGCACGAAGAAGTCCACCGGTTAGCGAGTGAGTCTGCTCATCCTGAGATCGTGCTGATCTTGTCGTATTGCGGTTTGCGATGGGGTGAGCTTGCCGCACTGCGAGTAAAAGACGTGAATCAGTTGAAACGCCGGTTGGAGATCTCCCGAAACGCTGTGAAGGTTGGTGGCACCTTCCATCTTGGTACACCAAAGACTTCTGAAATCCGCAGTGTGTCTTATCCGAAGTTCTTAGACCCGTACATAAGAGCCGCGTGTGCTGGGAAGCATCCTGACGATCTGCTATTCACCAACGATGAAGGCAAGTTCTTGACCGCGCCGAAGGTGTATGAGGGGAGCCGGTCTTGGCTGACCGGTGCGTTGAAGCGTGCCGAGCTGCCATTGATGACGCCTCACGATTTCCGTCATACTGCTGCGAGTCTTGCAGTCCAGGCTGGGGCGAATGTGAAGGCGGTTCAAAGGCTCCTTGGGCATAAGTCTGCTGCAATGACGTTGGACGTTTATGCGGACCTGTTTGATTCGGATTTGGATGATGTTGCGGAGGCGTTAGATCACGCTGTTTCACAGATGAATGTGGTCAAAACGTGGTCAAAAGAAGATCCTGGAAATGAAGAAAGCCCTCACATCGTTGGTATTGCAACGAAGTGAGGACTTCCCGTTGAGCGGTAGCGGAGGGATTTGAACCCTCGGTACGGGGTTGCCGTACAAGGCATTTCGAGTGCCTCACCTTCGGCCGCTCGGACACGCTACCGTGTGTTTACACCCGCACAACTATACCCGATGGGTGGGAGAGCTCAAAATCAGCGTTTGTCGGCAAAGAAATCCTGCAACAACCCACTACATTCTTCTTCAAGGATCCCGCCGATGACTTCTACCTGATGATTGAGCCGTGGTTCGCGCAGTACATCGAGCACCGAGCCGGCAGCTCCCGTCTTCGGTTCCCAGGCGCCAAATACGACGCGTGGGATGCGTGACAGCACGATCGCGCCTGCACACATCGCACAAGGCTCCACGGTGACCACCAGCGTGCAATCAGCCAACTCCCAGGTGGATGTGTTTAGCACTTCGCCCCCTGCTTTGATTGCGACCATTTCGGCGTGCTGGGTCGGGTCTTTGGAATGCCGTGTGGCGTTGACCCCGGTGGAGACGAGCTGACCTTCCGGCGTGAACAGTGCTGCACCGATGGGTACATCCTCGGTGAGTGCCGCAGTTCGTGCGGCAGTCAGAGCGTGCTGCATCCACGAAGCTAATTCACCGTCGTCAGGCAGGGGTGTAGCAGTCAGTGGTCTCACACGATTAGCTTAGGCGATCAAGCTAAACTGTCACCATGCATGTTCATCACATCGTCCATCCGCTACTCGAGCACAAGCTCACGGTCCTGCGGAAACGCCAGACGCCGTCCATGATTTTCCGCCAGGTCACCGAAGAACTCGTCATGTTGCTGGCGTACGAAGCCACGAGGGATTTGGCCGTCGTCGACATCGACATCGAGACGCCCGTGACGAGCACGACGGGCAAGGAAATCGCTGAGCCAAGACCAATTGTGGTTCCTATTCTGCGCGCTGGATTGGGCATGCTCGACGGGATGGTGCGGATGGCTCCCACGGCTGAGGTCGGGTTCCTGGGAATGATCCGAGATGAAGAAACGTTGAACATTGTTACCTACGCCGAACGTCTTCCGAAGGACCTCAGTGGACGTCAGGTATTCTTACTTGACCCTATGCTTGCCACGGGCGGCACCCTGGCCGAGGCGTGTCGCTTCTTATACGAACGCAACGCACGGCAGGTCTCTGCAATTTGCTTGCTCGCGGCACCTGAAGGCATTGAGTATTTACAAGAGAATCTGGCCGATATCGACATGAATCTTTATGTTGCGGCTATCGATGAGCGACTCGACGAGAATGCATATATTGTGCCAGGGCTTGGGGACGCGGGCGATCGGCTGTACGGGGTAGCGGACTGATCTCTATACAACTGTATGGATCGCTTTACAGGCAAGAAGCAGAATGTTACGAGTGAGTTTCCTCACAAAAACATGCGAAAAGTCCACATATTGAGATGGATGTGAGGCTCCCGCTTGCATTACGCGATGGTTACGCGTCAATGTTAGTGGTACCAGATACCGGCTCGGGTCAGGTTAGGCTCGAGCGTCACCGGTGGTCACCGCCGTTTAGTTTGTTGAAGGAATAACTCTATGACAAGCGCTCCCCAGCAAGGTTACGTTCACATCTCCGTTCGTAATGCACAACGTCGAGCAGAACGAGTTCAAGCCTATCGGGAGGCGGATAAGAATAGGCTCAAAGCCGTTCCTTCTGAACATCCCGCTCCAGCTGAAAGCGGTGCCACTCCACCGGTCCACATGGAAACGGAAGCCCGCGGTTTCGTGTTGTATGTCGGTATGGACGAACAGGCTGCTCTTGCAGCTGGAACATCGCTCACCCGCTTGGCCAACGAGCTACGTCACTACGTAGAAACCCTTGTGCCCGGTGCAGATTCTTATGCAGCCGTGGCGATGGCGCCGGCAAATGCCGCCGGCGAGGACCTCGAAGTGGTCCGTCAGGTCACCGCTGACCCGACGATTCAGCAGGCCATCTCGCCGGAGTTAGCATCGGCACCGACGCCAGTCTCGACCCGTCAGCCAGGCGTCCTAATCGATCTTGCGCGCCGCGAGGTACTGCTTGATGGCGAGCCGTTGAACCTGACGTATAAAGAATTCGAGCTGCTGAACTACCTGGTGGAAAACGGCGGTCGTACCGTCAACCGCGAGGAACTGCTAGAGACGCTCTGGGACGATACCGAGGAAGTTCCCAACGAGCGCACCATCGATGTGCATATCCGTCGTCTTCGCGCAAAGCTCGGGCGCCTATCCGGCACCGTTCGCACAGTTCGTGGCCAGGGCTACCGCTTCTACGAGCATCCCGAAGTCGTCGTGTGGGCGGCGCCTGAATACTCGATCTAAGCTTCCCATGTGGCGGCATGATCTGCTGCGTTCTGAGCACCGGCCAAGCTAGACTCAACGTAGAGCTTTGGAAGGAGCAACCCACATGGCAAGTCGCGATCCCCTGCAATTCTATTTAGATAAATCGAATCCAGATGTTTGGAAAGCTGTGCTGCAGCTTTCCAAAACGGTGGGGGAGGACGCGCGTGCTGCCGGGCTGACTGAACAACTCATCGAGCTAGTCAACCTTCGGGTTTCCCAGCTCAACGGGTGTGCATTCTGTTTAGATTTGCACACCCGTCTTGCTGTTAAAGCAGGATTATCCGCGCAGCGTCTTGGAGCGCTCTCGGCCTGGTGGGAGGCAGAGAACCTTTACACCGCCGAAGAACGCGCTGCCCTCCAGCTGGCAGAAGCCACCACTCGCATCAGCGACATCGATAGCGTCATTGCAGCGCAGTTGCTAGCATCGAACGCCCTCGACGATGAACAGTATGCGGCAGTACAGTGGGTAGCGATGACCATGAATCTGACGAACCGCATCTCGATCTTGTCGCACCATCCCGTCCGACCCAGCGCGGATTCACGGCCTGCATTAGAGGAGTAGTCGTGACGAATCTTGATCCCAATCCAGAACTGATCGATTACAACGCACCAGAAAACCACAATGGATTGGCCCCGGGCTTCGAAGAAAAACACGGCACCGACTACATCGTCGAGGTGCTCGAACCTCGGGCGGTGCCGCTCGGTGGTCCTCGAGCAATGTCTGTGCAACGCACATTGCCCCAACGCGCTCGCTCGCTGATCGGGGCGTGGTGTTTCTTAGATTATTTCGGTCCCGATGATGTTGCCGAATCCGGCGGCATGCAGGTCGCACGCCACCCACACACCGGGCTGGCTACCGTCTCCTGGTTATTTGAAGGCCGCGTTGACCATATAGATTCAGCTGGCAACTGGGCGCTGGTCCGTCCTGGAGAAGTCAACCTCATGAGTGCCGGCTACGGGATCACCCACTCGGAGCACTCGAGCGATGACACCACAACGCTGCATGGTGTCCAGCTGTGGTACGCATTCCCCGAAGAACATCGCTTTGTCGCTCCGCATCTTGATCAGCACCGGCCCGAGACCAGTCACGGGGATGGCTGGAGTGCGAAGGTCGCTATCGGCTCGCTGCTGGGTGTCACTTCGCCGGTACATACCTATAGTCCACTGTCTGCCGCAGAGATTTCCCTCGACGCCAATACGACGCTAGAAAATGACGTGCCGGCCGAGCATGAACACGGTCTGTTAGCGGTTGAATGTACCGCAGATTTTAATGGGGCGCTCATTGAGGAAAACCATCTGGGGTATCTCGGCACCGGGGTCAACACGCTACAGATCAGATCTGGCGATTCACCGATTCGGGTCATGCTCATCGGTGGTAAGCCTCTCGAAGAAGATATTGTGATGTGGTGGAACTTCGTCGGACGCTCTCACGAAGAAGTTGCGCTGTGGCGTCAACGATATCAAGCTGAGATGGGCTTTGAACCAGCCAGCGAATACTCACCGCTGCACGGCCAAAACCTTGAAGAACCCATAGCAGGTCCGCTGCTGGACGAGCTCATTCCAAATACGTATCCCGATGACACCGTCTTTCCGCAGTACGGTCAGTTCCCACCCAACCAACCTCCGCCTTTACCAGCTCCAGCCTTGCCCAACGTGGCCATGAAGCCACGCCATAACCCACCGACGGTTGCACGCCGCAAAACCCAGGAGGATGGATGAGCACCCCGAGCATAGAGAACCCAGAATTCGTCGACAAAGACGGTTACACCGGCATGATCGTGGATGATACCGGCACGATTGCCGCTCGAGAGCACCACGCCGACTACGTCACCGCAGACGGTACAAAACAGCGGGTGTTGATTTCGACGGTCACTGAAGAGGACTACCGTGGACAGGGACTAGCCGGCAAAATCGTAAAGTACACGGTCGACAAAGCGCTGGATGAGGGCTATCGAATCGTTGCTATCTGTCCTTATGTGAAATCTTGGTTCGAAAAGCAAGACGATCCGAAATACGAAGAGGCTCGCGACACTGCTCGACCAGAACATTTCCAACTCTAGGATGATATGACACAACAACGGCAATGGTTTCGTGACGAAAAGTCCTTCGGCATCCATGATGAGGCTGGTGAAGTCATCGCGCGGAATCTGTACCATGACCGCGAAACCGACGACGGCACAAAGCAGCGCGTCTTTCCAGGAATTCATGTCCGGCCAGATCACCGCGGCGCCGGGCTCGCCAGTGAACTGACGAAGCATTCCATGGATATCTCATTGGACGAAGGCTTTCGCATTGTCCCCGTGTGTCCATATATTGCTCAGTGGATGCGCGAATACGACAACGGCGCGTACTTAGAATATCGGGATGACCCAGGGGCTGAACACTTCGATGCTAACGGACTCGTCTGACCATAAGCGCCTTATCGTGCTGCGCCACGGCAAGGCTGCCTACCCGCCAGTTCCCGACCACGAACGACCGCTTGCCCAACGCGGAAATAACGAAGCTCCAGCGGCTGGCAAATGGCTGGTCGAACATGGCTTCTATCCTGACGCCATTATTACCTCCGACGCCGTACGGACCCGCCAAACGACCACCTGGGTCCTCAATGAGCTGGGGGAGAAGGCCCCCACTCCATACTTGGATTCTCGGTTGTATATGGCATCGGTGCCCGAGGTGCTGTCGGTGATTAACGAGACGGAGGAGCAAGTCCGGACACTGATGTTGGTTGGACACATGCCTTGGGTTCAAGAGCTCGGGATGCGTCTTGCCTCCCCAGAGTCCAACGAAGAGGCTGTGATCACTATGGCTGAGCGGTATCCAACGTTAGGACTGATGGTTTTCGATATACCGGGTGAATGGGCGAGCCTCGATGGTCGAGACGCTGTGATGACTCATTTCGTGGCGCCACGCTAACGCCGTTTCGCGAAGAACGAGCCAACCACTACGATGGCTGCCACAAGCGCCAGAACGGCCAGAGTGACCGCTGCCCACAACGGTAACGGAACGAACATCGGCACAGACATGGCAATAATCGCGAGACCTAATAGCATGCGTTGCCAATACATTGCACCTCTTCTTTCCACGCTACCGGTGACATGTGATGCTAGTGGAGCAGACGTGAGGAAAACGAAAAACCCTTGAGATCTTCTCCTGTGAGAGACCTCAAGGGTTTAGGATCCGCAGGTTGATGCGAAATCTGTGAGCGCGCCCTAAGGGATTCGAACCCCTGACCTTCTGTTCCGTAGACAGACGCTCTATCCAGCTGAGCTAAGGGCGCTGAGCAACGAGATATAACTATACTCGTCTCAGCGGAAAATGCAAAACGGAAAGCACGGAAAAATGGCGAGGAAGCGAAATTCCTTCGGAAAGTAACTTTTGTGCCGATCTTTTTTCGCTTGAATCCGGCACAAAAAGCTTGAAATTCCGCCAAAAATGGGTCAATCTAGGCAGAAATGGGTGGTATTGATCACCTTTGCAGTCACAAGTGACGAGAAAGTTGTCTGTGGGCGAAGTTTTGATGAATCATCTTGCCCAAGGCGGACAGAGGGGCTGCTAAAGTATGCGGCATAGACTCTCGTTCCGACCGGAACGGTTCGCAGCGCGACAACGTGCTGGTGTTGTCGTCCTGCGGTTGGTAAGTCGATACGAAAAAGGATCCACATGGTTGAAAACGCCGCCTCGAATCTGGCTGCACAGGTTGAGGACACCGCACCCACCAATTACAAGGCACTATTGGATTGGGTCAAAGAAACAGCGGAGCTGACCAAACCGGACTCGGTCTATTGGGTAGATGGTTCGCAAGAAGAGTACGATCGCATCGCACAGGAAATGGTCGATGCAGGTTCACTGGTTCGTCTGACGGACCCACAGTTTCCGAATTCTTATGCGGCCTTCTCTGATCCCGCTGATGTTGCGCGAGTAGAGTCGCGGACGTTTATTTGTTCTGAAAAAGAAGAAGACGCTGGTTTTACCAATAACTGGAAAGACCCAGCGGAAATGAAAAACATCCTCAAGGACGCCTTCGACGGCGCGATGCGCGGACGGACCATGTACGTTGTTCCCTTCGTCATGGGTCCACTCGATGCGAAAGACCCAAAATACGGGGTCGAAATTACCGACAGCCCATACGTGGTGCTCTCAATGCGCATCATGGCTCGGGTCGGCACCGATGTGCTAGAGAAGATGTCAGAAGCCGAAGCATTCTTCGTGCCAGCACTGCACTCCGTTGGTGCGCCGCTCGAAGACGGGGAAGAAGACGTCGCCTGGCCATCGAATGAAACCAAGTGGATCGTGCACTTCCCAGAAGAACGCGCCATTGTATCCTATGGTTCCGGTTATGGTGGTAACGCGCTGCTGGGCAAGAAGGCGTACTCGCTTCGCATTGCCTCGGCAATGGCCCGTGATGAGGGCTGGATGGCCGAGCATATGCTCATCTTGAAGCTCACCAGCCCCGAAGGGAAGTCTTACACCATCACCGGTGCTTTCCCATCGGCAACCGGAAAGACCAACCTGGCGCTCATCGATCCCACCCTGGAGGGTTGGAAAGCCGAGACACTTGGCGATGACATCGCCTGGATCACCCCCGGTGACAACAACGAACTTCGTGTTGTGAACCCCGAATATGGCTTCTTTGGTGTGGCCCCCGGAACCGGCTGGCACACCAACCCGAATGCCATGCGCGCAATCGCCAAGGGCAATACCATCTTCACCAACGTCGCGCTCACCCCAGAAGGTGGCGTCTGGTGGGAAGGCCTGACCAAAGAGAAACCAGCCAGACTTACCGACTGGTTGGGCAACGAGTGGACACCTGAGTCTGAAACCCCGGCTGCTCACCCGAATTCGCGGTTCTGCACCCCGATCGATCAGACCGACATGCTCGCCGATGAGTACTTCGACCCAGAAGGCATCAAACTCGACGCCATCTTGTTCGGCGGTCGTCGCGATAATGCCATCCCGCTGGTCACCGAAGCCCGCTCTTGGCAAGACGGTGTGTTCAAAGGTGCCACCCTGTCATCGGCCCAGACTGCGGCCGCCGAGGGAACCGTCGGTGTCGTCCGTCGTGACCCAATGGCGATGCTGCCGTTCATTGGCTACGCAGCAGGCGACTACGTCCAGCACTGGTTGGATATGGAAGACAAACTCGGCACCGAGAACATGCCGCAGATCTTCTTGGTCAACTGGTTCCGTCGCAATAAACAAGGCAAATTCTCCTGGCCAGGATTCAGCGAAAACTCCCGTGTCCTCAAATGGGTCGTGGAGCGCCTTGAAGGCAAGGGCAAAGGTGTGGAGACCCCGATCGGTGTCGTCCCAACGGCCGATGCACTCGATCTGACCGGACTCGATATTTCCGAGGAAAATCTCGAGAACTCGATCCGGTTCGTGCCGGAAGAATGGCACGCTGAGATCCCAATGATTGAAGAGTGGTTCGAGAAATTCGGAGACAAGCTCCCACAAGCTATGTCAGACGAGCTCGAAGCGCTCAAAGATCGTCTCGACGTGAAATAACATCCACAAATTGTCAACCGGGTCTGCACAAGCAGGCCCGGTTGACTAGGTTAACAGGCATGGCATTACGCGATGAAGCAACCCAGGCCCTGTCCCAACTCGTCGGAAAACCCGCACAATTTCACGACGGACAGTACGAAGCGATCGAGGCTATCGTCGCAAACCGCCAACGCGGACTGGTCGTCCAACGGACCGGGTGGGGCAAATCGGCCGTCTACTTCGTCGCCACCGCCCTACTACGACGTCAGGGCCACGGACCAACCCTGATCATCTCCCCGCTGCTTGCTTTGATGGCCGACCAAGTCGCAGCAGCCGAACGCGCCGGTATCCGCGCAGAATCAATCAACTCAGCCAATGCAGCCTCCTGGGACAGCATCACCGAGCGTTTGGCAGCCAACGAGATCGATGTCCTCCTCATTTCACCGGAGCGACTCAACAACCCGGCGTTCCGGGAAACTCAGCTGCCCGACCTGCTTGACCGGCTGGGGCTGCTCGTCATTGACGAAGCCCACTGCATTTCGGACTGGGGTCACGACTTTCGGCCGGACTATCGCCGCATCGGAGGCATCATCCAGGAACTGGATACCCCAATTCTGGCGACAACGGCCACTGCGAACCAACGGGTTGTGGATGATGTCATCGAACAACTCGGCGACGACGTCTTTTTGACCCGCGGGCCGCTCGCGCGCTCTTCGTTGCGCCTGTCCGTGCTGCCCATGGCCGATTCACCCACACGCATCGGGTGGCTCATCGATCATCTGGCCGACTTTGAATCCTCCGGCATTATTTACACGCTGACTGTGGCCGCGGCCGAAGACATCGCAACCGCGCTACAAGCCGCAGGACACAACGTCGCGGCCTACACGGGTGCCACCGCACCAGAAGAACGCACAGAGTTGGAACAGGCGCTCAAAGACAACCGAGTCAAAGCCCTGGTCGCTACCTCGGCGCTGGGGATGGGCTTTGATAAACCCGACCTCGGCTTTGTTGTCCACTTTGGCGCGCCCTCCTCGCCGGTGTCGTACTACCAGCACATCGGCCGGGCTGGTCGCGGGACCGCACACGCAGAAGCCCTCCTCTTACCTGGTGCAGAAGACGAACGCATCTGGGAGTTCTTTGCGACCGCATCGATGCCGGATGAGGACACCGCGCACGCTGTGCTAGAAGCGGCAACGGAACCGTTATCGGTGCCAGCCCTTGCCGCGCGCGTGGATCTTACGCCCTCACGGCTTGAGCTACTGCTCAAAATCCTGGCCGTGGACGATGCGATGCACCGCGTGCGAGGCGGTTGGCAGGCCACCGGCATCCCGTGGCATTATGACGCCGAACGGTATGAG
>DATBUK010000092.1:0-10870 GCA_036516155.1 Yaniella sp. | reverse complement strand
TCACCGGATCTCTACATTGCCGTGGGGATTTCCGGGGCGATCCAGCACCTGGCCGGGATGCAGACTGCCAAAACCATTATTGCCATCAACAAAGACGAAGACGCCCCGATTTTTGATGTCGCGGACTTCGGTGTGGTCGGTGACCTCTTTGAGGTCGTGCCGGCCGTGGTTGATGAAATCAAAACTCGTCGAAGCTGATACTTTATGTCGAAACGTCGCATGGTCGGGTGGACACCACTAGCCGTCGAAAATACCGACGCACCACAACAGTCTCCACCCACACCGCCCACTCCACAGCCCCAAGCAGCCCCACCAGCGGAGCCACAGCCACAATCAGAACCCGCGGCAGAACAGCCCGCGGCTCCTGAGGCTGCGCCTACCCCGGTGGCCGCTGCGGTGTCTGATGGACCAGTCCAAGACCCTAACGTTCCGCGCCGACGCATGGCCGACTGGCAGCCGCTGACCGTGGCGAACACGGCCGCACCTGCCGCCAGTCCAGCGCCCACTGGCACCGCGAGCCCGGCTGACACCGGTGCCCCTGCACCATCTGCGCCCGCAACGGAACCTGCAGCACCAGCTGCCGAAAGCCCTGCCCCGGCACAGACCGCGCCGTCGGGTCCGATCCAGGATCCGAATGTGCCACGTCGCCGGATGGCTGGTTGGCAACCGTTGTCGGTGGCCCATGACGCACCCGTGGCTGCCACGGCTGCTGCCACCCCGGCTGCGACGGAGCAGGCCCCGGCCGCTGGCACCCAACCGGCGGAGACACCTGCGGTTGCTGACCAGCCTGTGGCCGCCCAGCCCGCGGCTGCCCAGCCAGCTGCTGCACCAGTTGCTCCAGCACCGGTGACGGAGGATCTGCCGCGTCGTCGGATGGCCGGGTGGGAGCCGTTGAAAGTTGGTCACCCTGATTCGGTGGCCCCGGTCGCTGAAGATGCCCCGGCCGCGACGGAGACTCCAGCCCCTGCGGCTGAGCCGACCCCGGCCCCGGTGGCCGAACAGGCCCCACCGCGCCGTCGGATGGGTGCTCCGGCCGCAGCTTCTGCGGCGACGCCAGCTGCTGAGCAACCTCAGGTGAAGACTCCGGAGGTCGTGACGCCAGAGCCGGCCAAACCGGCTGCCTCAACGCCGGCGGCCTCGACGAAGGCTGCGCCGAAAGCCCCCAAACGGGAAATGTCGAAGGCCACGAAGGTCGTGCTGACGCTGCTGGGTGTGGCGGTGGTGGCTGCTGTGGTTGTGTTGGTCGCCCAGTGGGTTCGTTCCTTGGATCCGGTGGCCGAGTTCATTGCGACCTATGATGGCACCCCAACCCACCCCGATGGGGTTGAGGCCGGGATTCCGGCCTGGGTCGGGTGGCAGCACTTCTTTAACTTCTTCATTATGGTCATGGTCATCCGCTCGGGGCTGTTGATTCGCAATCAGGAACGCCCCGAGGCCTATTGGACACCCAACGATGGTGGGTTCTTTTCCCCGAATAAAAAGAACTCCCCGCAAAAGGTCTCGATCCAGCAATGGATCCACCAGAGCTTCAACGTCTTATGGGTGGCCAACGGGCTGCTGTTTTACATCATGGTCTTTGCCACCGGGCACTGGATGCGCATTGTGCCCACCAACTGGGATATCTTCCCCAATATCGTGTCAGCGGCCATCCAGTACATGTCGCTGGACTGGCCTGCTGAGAACTCGTGGGTGTATTACAACGCGCTGCAGATCATGACGTATTTCATCACCGTGTTCATCGCCGCCCCGATCGCAGTACTGACTGGGTTGCGGTTATCGACCTGGTGGCCACAAAAAGCCGACGGGATCAACAAGGTCTTCACCTTACCGGTGGCCCGCAAGATCCACTTCATCACGATGATCTATTTCATCTTGTTCATCCTCGTGCACTTGTTCTTGGTGTTTACCACCGGGGTGTTGACGAATTTGAACATGATGTTCACCGCCCGAGATGCCAGCGACTGGTGGGGCATCGGCGTGTTCGCACTGTCGGTGGCCGTGACCGTCGGGGTGGCCTGGCTGATCAAACCGATCTTCATCTCCCCCATTGCCGAAAAGACCGGAACGGTCTCAACCCGCTAAGGAATCACCATGATCTTGGACAACTACCATCCAATCTGGGAAACCGAAGAACACACAGCTCTTCGTGAGATGGCACGCGATTTCATCGCTGCTGAAATCACTCCGCACACCGAACGCTTCGCCGAAAACCACGAGGTCGATCGCAAGCTCTGGAACAAAGCCGGCGACAACGGACTGCTGTTGATCTCGGTGCCAGAAGAGTACGGTGGCGGCGGGGCCGACTTCTCCCACGAATCCATCGTGCTCTACGAACAAGGACTCGCCGGCGACGACTCCTGGGGCTATGCCATCCACTCGACCATCGTCGCCCACTACCTCGTGGCCTACGGCACCGAAGAACAGAAACAACGCTGGCTGCCACGACTAGCAACCGGTGAGCTTGTCGGTGCCATCGCGATGACCGAGCCCACCACCGGTTCCGACCTCAAAGCCGTCCGGACGAACGCCAAGCGCGACGGCGACGACCTGGTCATCAACGGTTCGAAAACCTTCATCACCAACGGGACCCAGGCCAACCTGGTGATCATCGTCGCCCGAACGAATGATCAACCCGGCGCCCGCGGCATCTCACTGGTCGTTGCCGAAACCGACGGACTCGAAGGCTTCGAACGCGGACGCGTCCTCGGCAAACTCGGTGCCCACGGGCAGGACACTCGCGAACTGTCCTTCACCGACATGCGAGTACCGTACGACAACATCCTCGGTGGCGCAGAAGGGGACGGCAAAGGCTTCATCCAGCTGATGCAGCAACTGCCCCAAGAACGCCTCGCCGTGGCCATCAGCGGCGTCGGCATGGCCGAGGCAGCAGTCCGCCAGACCATTGAATACACCAAAGAACGCCGACTCTTTGATCAAACGGTCATGGACTTCCAGAACACCAAGTTCGTGCTCGCCGAATGCGCGACCGAAACTCTGGCGGGCAAAGCTTTTGTCGACTACTGCATCAACGAACATGACAAAGGCCGACTGACCAACGAACAGGCGTCAGCCGCCAAGTACTGGGCAACCGATCTGCAAAACTCCGTCATTGACCGGTGCCTGCAACTCTGGGGCGGATACGGGTTCATGATGGAATACCCGATCGCGCGGATGTATGCCGGCGCACGCGTCCAACAGATTTACGCGGGCACCAACGAAGTCATGAAAGACCTCATCGCCCGCGAATTCTAAACCCCTTATCCCTTCCACACTCCACACCCCGTCGAGCACCCAGTGCTCGGCGGGGGGTCGTGTTGCCTGGCCTCAACATCCGCTTGTCAAGGGCTTGTATTGGCCGGGCGATAGACGGATACTAAGTCTATGAGGTCGCCGCCAAATCTTGTGCTTGCCATCATCACCGGATTCGTGGTGATCGTGGCCGTCGTCGCCGCGATCTTCGCCGCACGCGACACCGCACCAAACTGGCCGGCCGACTCCCCCGAAGCTGTCGTCCAGGATTACGTTCAGGCCATCATCGACCAAAACTATGCGGATGCTATCACACACTTGGACCCTGCCCTGGAATGCACCACCGACCATTTCGTGCAAGCCTATTACCCACAGGACACCTCCATCGCGCTCGTCCAAGCACACATCACCCAAAACCAAGCGACCGTGACCGTAGAACTCGGCAGCTACAGTGAACCCTTCTTCGACCCGTTCATCGGGCAGGAGCGTTTCGAAC
Source organism: Yaniella sp. (assembly GCA_036516155.1). Classification (GTDB taxonomy): domain Bacteria; phylum Actinomycetota; class Actinomycetes; order Actinomycetales; family Micrococcaceae; genus Yaniella. The sequence continues at coordinate 7,125 of DATBUK010000092.1, read as the reverse complement.
TGGTCACGACCGCCGACGACACGTGGCACATCACCGGGGCGCCCTGGCCGGTCTATGATTGCGTAGGCACCCTATGAGCATCACCGTCCTGGTCCTTGCGCTGCTCGTCGGGGTCGTCGGCTTCATCGTCACCGCGGCCCGGCGACTCCAGGGCCAAGGCCTCAACGGTCCGATGATCCGTCGCGGATTCCAATACGGGGTGCTCTACATTCTGGTGCTCATCGTCGCCAACGGTGCCACCGACCTGCTGGGCCGGCTGTTTGGAGCTGAGACCCCCGACGACGATGACTTCTTGTTCGCCCAATCGCTGACCGCCATCGTCATTGCCCTGCCCATCGCGAGTCTGCTGAGCTGGTGGATTTACCGTACCCATCGGCGCGCCCCCGCCGAACGCGCCTCCCTGCTCTACCAGGCATACCTGACGGCAGCGGCACTCACGGGAGCGGCCCTGACTGCGGCAAAGCTTCACCAAGTACTCACCACCGCGATAGGCGCACAAGACCTCAATGCAGACGGTCTGGCCGGGGTCATCGTCTGGACAGTGGTGTGGGTGGTGCACTGGTGGATCATGCAACGCACCCTGACGCAGTCCGACACGACGGCGCATGTCCTCCTGGGCTCCTCGATCGGCCTGGTGCTCGCCGCTTGCGGGTTGATCGAAGTACTGGCAACCGCCCTCGAGCTGTTTACGACCTCAAATATCATCGTCGGCACCTATGTTGGGTTGGGCTCTGCGACCGGCATGCTGATCGGTGGGGTAGTGGTGTGGGCTGTGTACTGGCTGGCCGCGGGGATTAAGCTCCCGCGAACCACCAGCTGGCATACCTACACGTTCTTATTGGGTGTGGCCGGTGGGCTCACCGCAGCACTTGCCGGTGCGCACGCTGTGGTGTGGCGTGGCCTGGTCCAGCTCTTCGGTGAGCCCATGCTGCTGGCCGACTGGTTCGACTGGCCTGAGGCCTTAGCGACCATGGTCATCGGGACCACGGTGTGGTGGTATCATGGCGCAATCATCGACCCAACCCAGCTGACCCCCGTGCGGCGCATCTATCAGTATCTGGTGGCTGGCATCGGAGCGTTGGCCGCAGCATCAGGCATCGGGCTACTGGTCGTCGCACTGCTGGACTCGATCGCGCCGGCGTCGCTATTCCACCACCCGTTAAACAGCCTGCTGAGTGCCCTCCCGCTGATCGTCATTGGTGCTGCGGTGTGGTGGGTCCACTGGCGCGATATTCAAGATGCCGCGCAGGAGCGACCCGACGAGGAACTCACCGCAGCTGTCCGCCGGATCTATCTGGTCATCCTCTTAGGTGGGTCAGCGGCCGCCGCGGTGATCGTGCTGATCTCCGGGGTCGTCGACGTCGTGCATGACCTCGTCCAAGGCCAGCTCGGACTGGCTACCCTCTTCACAGTGCGAACCGAAACGGGCGTCTTGGCCGCAAGTGCCGCACTGATCGCCTACCACGCGGCCATTTTGCGGCAAGATCAACGCTACGGTCCCACCAAAGCCGTGCGCCACGGCACCCTAACCCTGGTCGGTCCGTTTGATCCGAATCTCGAGGCCGCCCTGGCTCCGCGCATCGACGGCCCGATCCGGTTGCTGCCGATCGAAGTGCCGACGACGTGGGACATCGACGCGATTCTGGCGGCCCTGACAACCTACGCCCCCGACGAGGACGTGGTGGTCATCGCGCGTGAGCGCGGCATCGAGGCCCACCCCGCCCAAGCGCTCCACAATCTGCGGTAGCTTCAGGTCTTTTTATCCGACTGATCCATGCATTAGTGTGAGGTGTGGCATACTCACCAGTCAGCCTTGAAGGAGCAACATGGCAGCTGTCGTACACGGATACCCTTCCACGATGCAGGACGATTACCAACTCACCATGGGTGGGCTGATCCGGCAAGCGGTCGAAGCCTACCCCGATACCGAGATCGTGCACCGCAATTCGGCCGGTGAATGGGGGCGGACGACCTATCGCGAAAACTTTGACCGGATCGAACGTGGTGCCGCCGCGTTTGCCAAACTCGGCGTAGAGGTGGGGGACCGGGTCGGCGTCATGGACTGGAATTCCCTGCGCCACTATGAGCTCTACTGGGCGATCCCGGCCATCGGGGCGGTCTTTACCCAGCTGAACATCCGGTTACCGCAGGACGACCTGGCCTACGTCATCAACGACTCGCAGGCCTCGGTCGTGGTCGTCGACGAGTCGCTGGTGCCCGTCGTCGACCCCCTGGCCGAGCAGGTCAAAGGCGTCAAAACCTGGGTCATCCTGTCCGACGGACCCATCGAGCATAACCTCCCCAACGCGGTCTACTATGAAGACCTCATCGCTGACGCGCAGCCGCTGGACACCTGGCCGAATATCTCCGAGACGTCTGCTTTTGCGGCCGGATTCACCACCGGTACGACCGGTCGGCCAAAGGGTGTGTTCTATTCGCACCGTTCGCAATACCTGCACACTTACAACACGATCAAAGACCTCACGGTCACGGTTGAAGACGTCGTCATGCCCATCACGCCGATGTTCCATGTGCTGTCCTGGGGCATGGTGCAGGTCGCGGTGTTGGCCGGGGCCAAACTCGTGCTACCCGGGCAGTTCTCGGCCGACACGCTCGGCGAGATTACCGGTGCCCTGACCGAGGAAGGCGTCACGGTCACCAACGGTGTGCCGGCAATCTTCACCCCGATGTTCGACGTATTGAAATCCAAGGGCATCACCGATCTGACCGGACTGCGGATGCTGTGTGGCGGCAGCGAACCGCCAGCATCGTTGATCACCGACTACAAGAAAACGTTCAATGCCGAAGTGATCCACGGATACGGTGCGACCGAAACCTCACCAATCGTTACCGTCAACCGCGTGACCTCAGCGATGCGGGAACGCATGAGTGACGAAGAGCTCGCCGCTTACGGGTCAAAACAGGGCAAGGCCCCGGTGAATGTGGAGATCAAGATTGTCGACGGGATGGGCAACCAGGTCCCCGCCGACGGCGAGACCTCCGGCGAAATGCTGCTGAAGGGCCCGTGGATTACCGCTAGCTACCACGGCATGCCCGAAGACGAGCTCGCCGATAAATTCGTCGACGGGTACTGGCGCTCAGGCGATGTGGCAACGATCGATGAGTACGGTTTTATTAAGATCACCGACCGACTCAAAGACGTCATCAAGTCCGGGGGCGAGTGGATCTCATCGATCGACATGGAAAACACCATGGTTGCCCATCCCAAGGTCGCCCAAGCGGCCGTCGTAGGGCTTGAGCATCCGAAGTGGGACGAGCGGCCATTTATGCTGCTGGTGCTCAAAGACGGCGAAACCATCACCAAGGACGAAATTCACGAGCACCTAAAACAGCGGTTCGCCAACTGGCAGTTGCCCGAGGAATTCGAAATCGTCGACGAAATCCCCGCCACCTCAGTCGGCAAGATCGATAAGAAGGTCATCCGAAGCCAGTACGCCGACCGTTACAAATAAGCAGTGAGTTTGCTATGCCCGGTGATATTCGTATGGATTGGTCGCTGACCTGCCTGAGCGATTTTTATACGACGCAACCAGCGACAAAACAATCAGTGCTGCTCCTACCAACCAGGAGGTCATGATCGCGGTGCGTTCTTCGACGTGCATGTTGAAGAGGGCCGAGAGAATAATTCCGGCGCCTAAGACCACTTTCACGAACTCGGCCAACGTTGAGGATGCTGTGGTTCCTGCCCACAGGGAGACCACGATGACCAAGCTGCCTAGTGTTATGAACAGAGCGTCAGGTGTGGCCGGAATCCATAGCGCTGCCGAGGCTAAATAGATACCGAGTCCTACGCTGAGCCAGTCCTGCCACGCTGCCCAGCGCCGTCTCTTGCCCATCGTCGCCTCGTGGACCAACGGATGTCTGATCGTATTCGGGGAGTCTGTTCTGCGTACCGTGAAGGTGGTTTTCGATTTTACGGGTGGGTGAGTATTCTTTTTCGCCATCTTCTTCGCCTCCAAAATTGACCGAGCATGTGTCGTGCGGTGGGCTTTCCAATCAATGGCAGTACCTCAATTGTAGCCTCACAGCTGTAGCGTCACCATGGGGAGCAGTCAAGACTTGGGGCGCAGAAGACGGTTCACAACAATCCGTGCCGGCGCATGCCGGACGACGCCGGGCAACCGCGGATACCCCCGACCCAAGCTGCGCCACAGCCGATCCTCGCACATGGAATCAGCGCCGTCCCAGTCCAAACCCAGTTGGACTCGAACCACGGGCGGCAGCAGGCCGGCGGTCAGAAAACGTGCGACCGGCATGACGGAGCGCAACCACCACGGAGCTGACCGGGCAGCAAACAGATCGTCGACAATTTGCCGGGCAGCCGCGGTAACCTCCAACTGGGAGATGTGTTGCTTCCAGTATCGAGCAAACGCGGCGCGATCTTCGGGCCAGTACGATGCGGGCATGCCCAAACTCGTGCCCAGGAGTGCATAGCTGCGGTAGATTTGCTCGGCATCCGCCGGGTCTTGCTCACCCCAGATGCGCCAACGAACCTGCTCGGCACTCCAGTAGAGCGTGGCCGTCACCCACAGTTGGGTGCCCGGGTCGGCTGCGTTATATGGCGCCCCGTCGGCAACCCCCTTGACTGGCTCGTGGGCCCGGGTGACCCAGCCGGTCACGGTAGCCCGGGCGGGTTGTGCTTCAGGCAGCACCACTGCGGACAGGTACTCTAGCGTGCGACGGAGCCGACCCAACGGGTCAGCGGTGAAGTTCGAATGCCGCTGGACTCCAGCGGCGACGGGGCGATGCGCGACCTGCAGCGCAATCGCAGCACCGCCTGCGGCCAGCACGATCCCTTCGCGAGCCAGCTCCACATCGGTGCCAGGAGTCCGGGCTCTCATACCGCGCCCTCGGTCGCGCTCGCGGGCTCCGGATCTGCGACGTCGTACGGCCGCCTGCGCGTATCCGAGATCATCGCGTTGAGGGTACGAATCAGGACGACCAGCCACGCGAAAATAATCCCGAAGAATGCGAGTTCCAGGGCCGTGAGGTTGTAATAACTGATCGGATACCACAGTGCGACCGCCCCGACGGCCAACCCCAGCATGAGATAGCTGACGACATACATTGCCGCCGGCGCACCGGGCAACCAGATTGGCACGCTCAGCAGCAGGACCCCAAACGTGACCGCCAAAATTTGGACGAACCCGGTGTGGATCGGGTCGCTGACATTGATCGGTACCCACGACATCCCAACCATGCACAGGCCCATCACGATCATCCCGAACTTTAGGACGCGCACATACCCGTGGCGTTTGCTTTGATGCCGACGTACGGCTTTCCACGCGTAGAGGTCCTGGGTGATGAAGTTCGCCAGCGTGGTCAACATCAGGCCCGACACGGTCAGCGTCGTGTTAAACGTCCAAAACGACAGGATGCCCGCCTGGCCGGTTCCCAGTTCGGAGAAGAACATGTGCCACCAGTACGGGTTCTCCGCCAATAACATTGAGGCCAGCACTCCTGCGGCCATGAACAGTGCCAACAACGTCGAAATCGAGGTCGTGGACGCACGCGAGGCGGAGCTGAAACCGAAATACGCGGCCACGGCGGTCACCACACACAGCATCAGGGTCGCCGCAATCGCATCGACGACGAGTCCCTGAAACGCCTGCTGGAAGAGCCGGAACGTGCTCAACACCGCAAGCGTCGCGATGGCCCCGTGCGTGATGACGAACCCGGTGAAATCGATGATCCACCACCCCCAGAACCGGCGTCGCATCCACCCCAGAGCACCCCGACGCGATTCGGTTGCAAGGATCAGCCCGATCAGCGCCGAAGCACCGGCAGCGATACCGGCTGTCCAGCCGGCAATCGTCCCCACCGAGTAATCAGCCGAAAGCGGGGTGAGTTTATTCGAGAACGCGATCAAACCCACGATGACGGCAAGCGCCGTAAAGCTGATGGAAACCCAGATCGCCCGGGACTCGACCCCGGCCGCAGATTTCTGCGTGCGAGCGTCCGATACGACGTGACCTTTGGTGGCTTGCTGTGGTTCTACCATCACACCCACTATCCTAAAGCCGATGCGCGTCCGGGAGACCGCTGCTCCTAGGGCTGTCAGTTGCGTCGAATATATGGCGCGATACGACGAATGGTCGCGGCCAACGACAGTGCCGTCGTCCCCGAGGTCGCCGGGTTGATGGGGCTGGGAGCCGCCACGAATTCGAAGCGGAACTGCCCCGCTTCTCCCGAAGCCTCAATGACGTGCGCCGACTCGGGCCGCAGCGGATCAGCGACCAGGTGCACCTCGACCTTCTGTAGTGCCTTCGATAACGGATGAGAGCCGCGAACCGCATATGCGAGTGCGACGGCGACGTTGACATTGCCCGGAAACTTTTCGATCGCCTCAATCGGGGTGCCACGGAACAGTGTCTCAGGTTCGGTGAGTGCTTCCAGCCGCGCGGCCTCGTCGGCGGACATCCACGGCTGGATGAGACCGGTTGGATCCTTGGACGTCGTAATGGACACGTCGTCGAGCTGATCTGCGACGGCTTCGAGCAGATCGAGCCCTCCGATGGCTCCGTTGGTGACGTGCAGATGCGGCGTCATGAGCTGATCGGCAATCTTCGGGTCAGCCAGCGCGCCGACGGAGGTCAGCACAAACGGTTTGTGAACGCGTGGCAGAAACTGTTTGGCAGCAGCAACTCCGGCGGCTTCCACGACGAGGTCAGCTTTTGCCAGCGCCTGCTCGAATTCTGCTTCGGTAATGAGGCGAACACCGAGGGTGCCGCGCTCGCGGTGGGCATCGATATCGCGTACCAGTGCGGTGAAGTCGTGGTCTACCAACCGCACGATGTGGCGCCCAATGGAACCAAAACCCAACAGCAGAATCTTCATACAACTCACTCTAGCCAATGCCGATGCACCACAACGGGTTGGAGCTTACGCTCTGCCTGATGCTGGCTAGACTGGAGCCATGCGCTCAAATCTCATTGGATTCGGAACCCTCGTCCAAGCCGGCCGTGACAACCCAGATGTTTACCGCACCGCGACGCTGTCAGCACTCGAGATTGGCTACCGCACACTCGACACTGCGCTGCGATACAACAACGAAGTTCAGGTTGGCCAGGCGATCGCCCAAACCGATGTGCCGCGTGAAGACAT
>DATBUK010000091.1:0-5939 GCA_036516155.1 Yaniella sp. | reverse complement strand
GGTCTTCAGCATAAGCATCGTCGTCCTCACTGCCCATCAGAAACTCACCGCCGCGCAACCCCACCAGACGCAACTGATCGGGGGCCATCCGGGCCAGTTCGGCGATCATCTCTGCAGCGCGATGTGGCTGTTGCTTGTGCGTGGTGATTTCGGCATCACGTTTCGGGCTACAGCAAGTACTCACGGAGCGACTCCAATCCGACGGGTCAATGGGCGGCTCAAACCGCAAACACCTCACCTAGAGACTCTATCCAATGACGAAGTCGTGATGTGTGGCATAGAATGATCGCATCAGTCCCTTCGAAGGAAGCGGTCAGCTATGACTACCGAAATCATCCCTACCACGACGTCGCGCCTAGTTGCTGAAGCACTCGGGACGTTTCTTCTCGTATTTGGCGGGGTCGGCACCGCCGTGCTTGCCGGTGAACATGTCGGCTTCCACGGCATCGCATTGGCCTTCGGACTGACCGTGGTCGTGGGCGCGTATGCGTTCGGACCGGTCTCCGGTGGACACTTCAATCCAGCAGTCACCATCGGAGTGGCTGCAGCGGGGCGGTTCCCGTGGCGAGACGTCCCTGGTTATGTTGGAGTCCAAATTGTCGGTGGGCTCGTGGCTTCAAGCCTGCTGTATGTGATCGCAAGTGGTCGAGATGGTGCAGACCTCGGGAATTTCGCATCCAACGGCTACGGTGCAGCATCACCTGATGGCTACGGACTGCTGGCAGTCATTCTGGTTGAGGTCATCCTGACGGCCGTGTTCCTCTTCATCATTATCGGGACGACGTCTACGCGTGCGACCGTCAGTTTCGCTCCGTTGGCGATCGGACTATCGCTGACGCTGATCCACTTGATCTCGATCCCGGTGTCGAATACCTCGGTCAACCCGGCACGTTCGATCGCGGCAGCTGCCTATGGCGGATCGGAAGCATTGATCCAGCTCTGGGTGTTTCTCGTCTTCCCGATTCTTGGCGCACTTCTGGCTGGCCTGTTGTTCCGACCAATGCTTGATGGCGTTCGGGAAGCCGACTCGGCTCCACTTGAAGAACTCTAAGACTTCATCGCGACGATCTTCGCGACCTTCTTTGCGTTCGTTTTCAATGATCGCTTGGCGTCCATGTCACCCATGACTCGTTGCACCGCAGCAGCACCGACTGCCGCGGCACCGACGGCTAGGCCAACGCCGAGGAGTTTGCGTCGTTGTTTGCGACGCTTGCCACCCCAGCCGCCGGCGACGGTGTACTCGTCGTCGGTATTGGACTCATAGAGGTTGCCAGAAGTCTCGGGCGCAGTCTCATTGGGGGACAGGTGGGCCTTGTTCACTTGGATGGCCATCATCTTTTCGGTGGCTTCAGGTGCGGCGCGATGCTGTTTGGTGAGCTCCTTGGCCCCGGCACCCACCAGGACTTCGTTTTCTGGTTTGGTCGCGGCTTTGATGATGGCCTGGGCAATGTCTTCGGGCGGGTAGACCGGTGGCATCGCGTGCACTTTGCGGCCGCTGTAGTTGGCTGTGCGGCCAAAGAACGGCGTATCAACGGTCGCCGGCGTGATAGTCACGATATGGATGTCTCGCATCTTGTCGAGCCACAGCTCGGAGCGCAGACTAACAGAGAGGGCATGCACGGCCGCCTTGGACATCGAATAGGCGGCAGTAAACGGTTGGGGCACTTGTGCCACCGCCGAGGAGACGTTGATCAGCACCCCGTGGCCCTGGTTTCGCATATGGTGCAGTGCCGCCCGGCTGCCGTGCACATACCCCATGACGTTGGTTTCCAACACCCGTTGGAAGTGATCCAGCGGGACCGTCTCGACGGCACCGAATAAGCTCACGGAGGCGTTGTTGACCCAGATATCGAGGGACCCGTAGCGTTCGACCGCTTGGCGTGCAAGGGCCTCAACGGCCGTGGCGTCGGTGGTGTCAGTCGGGATGGCCATGGCTTGTGCGCCAAGTTCCCGGCACTCTTGCGCGGTTTCTTCTAGTGCTTTTCTCCCGCGTGCAGCCAGTACGACATGACTGCCAGCTTTTGCAAACGCTCGAGCGGTCGCCCGTCCGATGCCGCTTGATGCGCCGGTGATGACCACGACCGCGCCGCGGAGTCTTTTCGGTAACTTCATGGTACCTCCTAGCTTTCAAACGACTTGGTGGAATCCCGCAGTTCCATGTATTGCAGATCGGTTTGCAGTGTCTGGCCGCTCTCCCACGAGTTCGCCCCGGGTTGGACCAGCGGGGTTGGGATGTCTGCACGACGCTCCCGCTTCTCTGTGGTCGAGATCCCGAGCCTGTCATCACGGTCTTGCACAAGGTGTTCGTGCACCTGCCCGTCGGCGGTGAAGCCCATCATCAACTGGGGGATACCGTAGGGGAAGTCATGGCGGTCGACCTGCCAGGTGTGAAACGTCTTCCCGTACGTGGTGACCAGATCTTCAAAGTAGGCGTGTTCGGCCAGTTCAGGCACGCCCGGTGCGACCAGCGTCCCGGATTTCACTTCATGATGGTGACTGTGCCACAGCTGTTGTTCTTCTTCATCGAGACTCTTGAACCGTTCTTCGCTAATGATGTATTCAATGCCGATGAGCTTGGCATCGGGTTCGTTGCTATCGAAGATCACACACTGGTGCAGGTCATGCTGTAAGTGGATACAAAAGTGGGAGGCCTCAACTTGGCGACCCATGTCATCGGCATAGAAGTGGAAACCGTTGAGATAGGTGCTCATGGCTTCGAGTGGATATTTCGGCTGCAGCAGGTTGGAGCTGATATCCAGCATGCGGTGTTTGAGCGGGTGTCCTTGGGAAATTTTGGCGATTTGCAGTGTCTTGCGACCGGCGAGAATGCCAGCTGCGGTTGCCGCGCCGGCAGCGACGCCCAGCCCAAGACTTTTCAAGTAGTTGTGTCCCATATCGAGACTCTACCGAGGAGCATGAGTTGAAAAAACCGTGGCTTGGCGCCAATCGGCACATTCTTTGAGCTCAGCAGATCGGACAGGCTCAAGCAGCCGGCGCATCACGCGCCCGGGCGCGTCACATTGTTGGACAGATGGTGCCTATCGGCTCGGATTTATCGGGTGCCAAGAACCTGTTCGATGCGAAGCGCTGCGGCCAGCACTTGGTCGGCGACGTCCTCGATATCGACGTCGCGGCCGACATATAAGATCGCCAACGACGCCGGACGATCATCCGCGGTGCGTAAGGGGACGGCGATGGAGGATAAGCCCGTGAAGACCTCGTCATGGCTGAGTTCATAGCGCTGCGGTGGATACTGCTCTGGGTGCAGCTGCGACCTGACGACTCGGCCGGGAGCGCCGTGATCAATGGGGTGACGGCTGCCGGGGCGTTGGGCGACCGTCGTGACGGCGTGCTGTGGCTCAACGGCCATCAGCGTCACGGCCTGTTCACCGTCGTAGGTCACGATAAATGCCGTCATGCCCAACGTGTTGGCGAGTGCGACCAATTCTGGGTTCGCTGCGGTTTGCAGATCCCGGGCGATATTGCGGGTTAAGGTGGCCATACGCACGCCGATCTCCAGCCGTCCGGCAGCATCGCGATCCACATACCCAAAGTCCTCGAGCGTCCGCACGAGACGGTAGGCCATCGACCGGTGAATCTCGAGCGCTTCGGCTAATTCCGGAACGGTCAACGGCGTATTCGACTCGCCAATGAGCGCGAGCGCTCGCAGTCCGCGGGCAAGCGTCTGGGAGCCGGTCGTGGCCTGTTTCGGGGGGCTGGTCATTGGGAAAATCCTCGTTCATAAATTGCGCGAGACGCGCCACAGCGATATTCTGTATCTATATATGCAGTGCTGTCTCAACTATAGAGACTGCTTGGGGTTGCTGCAAGCTCATTGAGGCTGCGCCGACGTTGACGAGGAGAACACAATGCAATTTCATTACCGGGGTTATGACTCACATGATCCACGCATTAAACCTGCTGCCGGATACGGTGTTGATCGGCCAGACGATCTGCCCGATGCCATGGATGTCCTCATCGTCGGGACGGGCCCAGCGGCCGCGGTCGTGCTGGCTCAGCTGTCACGTCTACCGTCGGTTAATGTCCGAGCGATTGAAAAACGACCCGGTCGGCTTGAGGTCGGTCAGGCCGATGGTATTCAGGCGCGCTCGGTCGAGACGTTCCAGGCGTTTGGTTTTGCCGAGGAAGTGGTCCAGGAGTCCTACCGTAACGTCGAAATGTGCTTCTGGGCGCCAGACCCTGAAGATCCGTCGAAGATTGTGCGTTCATCCCGCAGCCCCGACGATGCGACCGGGATCTCGGAATTCCCGCACATTTACGTCAACCAGTCGCGGATCTTGGATTACTTCATCCGCGATGCTGAGCGCGCTCCCGGCCGGGCCACTCCGGACTACGGCGTGGAGTTCCTGGATGCCGACATCGATCCGGATGCCGAATACCCCGTGACCGCGAAAATCCGGTACGTCGCTGGTCCACGCGAAGGTGAAGAACGGACCGTGAAAGCGAAGTATCTGGTCGGTGGCGACGGTGCGCGCTCAACCGTGCGCAAGACCCTGGGCCATCGTCTCCAAGGTGACGCTTCGATGCATGCCTGGGGTGTCATTGACATCATGGCCAACACCGACTTCCCGGACATCCAGGTCAAGTGCTCGATCCAATCCCACGACAAGGGCAACATTTTGCTCATCCCGCGGGAGGGCGGCTACCTGGTGCGGATGTATGTTGATCTCGGTGAGGTCACCGAGGCCAACGCCAAAACCATCCGTTCGACGCCGGTCCAGGAGATCATTGAACACGCCAACGCCGTGCTGCATCCGTACACGTTGGATGTGAAATCCGTTGCCTGGTGGTCGGTTTACGAAGTTGCCCACCGCGTGGCAACTGGTTTCGACGATGTACCCGACGACGAGCGGGATACCCGCACACCGCACGCGTTTATCATGGGCGATGCTTGCCACACCCACTCGGCCAAGGCCGGCCAGGGGATGAACGTGTCAATGCAGGATGGTTTCAACCTCGGGTGGAAACTGGGTGCGGTGGTTGAAGGACGCGCTCCCGCAAGCCTGCTGCACACTTATGCGCAAGAACGTGAAGTCGTGGCCCACGAGCTGATCAACTTTGACAAAGAGTGGTCCTCGATCATGGCCACGCAGGGCGATGATGCCAAAGAGGTCGAAGAGTTCTACACCAAGACCTTCGAATTCCCCGCCGGGTTTATGACCGAATACACCGAAAACCAGATCACGATGGGCACCGAGCATCAACAGCTGGCAGCTGGCTTCCCCGTCGGGAAACGCTTCAAGTCGGCCGAGGTCATCCGTCGTTCGGATAACCGTTGGCGCCACCTGGGCCACTTCCACGAAGCTGATGGTCGCTGGCGCGTCTATGTCTTCGCCGACGCCTCGGCTCCGGCGCTCGAGGGCACCCCAACCGCAGAGTTTGCCAAGTGGTGGCAAGAAGATCCGGCCTCACCGCGCGTGCGCTACACACCGGGCAACGGTGACACCGACGCGGTATTCGACACCAAGGTGATCTACCAGCAGGACTACACCGAAGTCGAGCACTTCAATGTGCCAGCAGCCTTCCAGCCGGTCAAGGTCCCTTACGGTTTGATCGACATCAATCAGATCTTCGCCGCCGGTCACGGCCGGGATATCTTCCGGGATCGTGAGATCAGCCGCGACGGCGCGATCGTCATTGTTCGTCCAGATCAGTACGTTGCCGGCGTGCTGCCCTTGAGCGCACGCGAAGAACTCACCGACTTCTTCGCGTCCAACATGATCGAGCCCGAACCAACCGGCCCGGCCGAATACATCAGTGACCTTGAGGTTGCAGACCGGGCCAACCTGGCAATCCACGTCGAGGACTAAGTCGCGTATTGCCTAAGCCCTCACTTTAGGGTGCAAACGCGCCACGTGCGGTGCTATTCCGAAGGAATTGGCAGCGCACGTGGTGTTTAAACCGCCTCGAGGCCTTGA
>DATBUK010000090.1:0-3348 GCA_036516155.1 Yaniella sp. | reverse complement strand
TGTGCTCATCTTCCAGCGAGCGACCATTGGGAACATACAGGCTATACAACCGGAACGGTTCAACATCGGTGTTCTTGGTGCCGACCGTCGCTGAGATCGCGCGGGCCTCAACGACCGGGTCGACCCCGTTTTTGCCGAACTCTGGTTGGCCTTCAAAGCCGTATTCGACGTCCTCGAGCCCCACCCGGGAGGCGATGGCTACCCCGTTCCACTGGGAGAAACCAAAGTGGGCTACCTGATATCCCATCATCTCAAACATGCCCCACGGGAAGTTTTCGTCCCGGCATTTGGTTTCCTGAATAGTCAGGACATCGGCATCGGTTTCGTCCAGCCAGTCTTCGACCCGATCAGCTCGGGCGCGCAGTGAATTCACATTCCAAGTCGCAAATTTCATAACCTCAACCCTACCGGTGACCGGCTGCCAGATCGCCGTGGTGTGGAAAGCTTACGAGACAACCCGTTGAATCCGCTGGGTCAGCGTTTGGGCCTCATAACGTCTCAGAATCCACACCGTCAGGACCCAGGGGAGCACACCGTAAAGAGAACCTGACGTACGTCTCATTTTAGGGCCCTAGGCCCTAGGCGCGCTCGGTAGACTGCCGTCTATAGACGGAGGGGAGGTCACTGGAAACAATCTTGCTGAAATCGCATCGACTCACTCGCGGTATTTCGCCAGTGACAAGGGGACCGCGCTGATGTAGGAATTGAAGGTCCCTATAGCAGCACGGTGAGCTCGCAGGTTTCGTTGATGTAGTCTGCGGCGTCGTCGATGTCTTGAATTTCGTCTTCGGACAGCTCGGCGAGTTCTTCTTTGGCCTGCAGCGCTGCCTCTTCGTCATTGCCGGTCAACGCTTCGAGTTTGTTCAAAAGCGGTTGCAAGGTCTGGAGTGCATCGCCGACCTCACCGTCGGCTTCGTCCGCCAGGGCACCGACGTCGTCATAGGTAGCAGCTAACACGTTGGAAGTGTTCTCGTCTTCTGGATCAGCTTCGATGATGCGTTGCTCATATTCTTGCAGTTGAGCGCACGTATCGTTGGCTGCAGCATTGCCACAGCCAACGAGAAACAGCCCGCCAATCAGCGGCACTGCAAGCCGGCGAATTAGAGGGCGCCTTGCTGAGCAAAGACTGGACTGCAGTAGGTGTTGAGGACTTCGCTGGCTTCTTTCAGACCCATACCGTCGACTTTAACGTCAGCCGCCTCACTGTTGGAAAGCCCCGAGACGTCGTCGTCCAACGTTTCGGCCATGTCATGGAACTGGGCGGCCTGGACTTGGATGGCGGTCTGCAGATCGTCCGAGCGGTCAAATGAGTGCTGACGCAGATCCAGGGCCGCGGATTCAACGGCGAAGGCAGCGCGTGAATCGGGGCCGGTCGCCTCACGGACATTGCTGACCGCGTCGTTGGCTTTGGCCGCGGAGGCTTGCAGCAGGCCACACGTTTCTTCTTGCTCACGTGCCTGAGTTGCGGCATCGTCTGCGCATGCGGTCAAGCCAAGACCAGCAACTGCGGCGATGGCTGCGATTTTGCCCAGTGATTTGATCGACATGGAGGATCCTTTGCGTGTATTTTGAAAAGTCTGCTCTATGTACTGTACCCGAGGCATGCGCTGAGGTTGTCGAATGCAACCTACGGGGAAGGCGGCCGAGCGGCAACGTAGGATAGAGCTCATGACCCATGATCTAAGTGCCGACCGCGCGCGGCTTGCCGAACTGATTCGTGAATTGGCCGTGGTGCACGGCAAAGTGACGTTGTCTTCGGGTAAAGAAGCTGACTACTACATTGACCTTCGCCGGATTACGCTGCATCACGAAGCCGCACCGCTGGTTGGCCGCGTGATGTTGGGCCTCCTCGATGAGGCCGGCATTGAGTTTGAGGCAGCCGGTGGGTTGACCATGGGTGCCGATCCGGTCGCAACCGCCGTCATGCATGCTGCAGGTCAGCGCAATATCGACGCGTTCGTCGTGCGAAAGGAACAAAAGACCCACGGGATGTCTCGTCAGGTCGAAGGCCCATCCGTCGATGGCCGCAAGGTGGTCATCCTAGAAGACACTTCGACGACGGGCGGTTCTGCGCTCACCGCCGTTGAAGGCGTGCGGAAAGCCGGCGGGGATATTCAAGCCGTCGCCGTCATCGTGGACCGTGATACCGGTGCCGCCGAACACGTCGCAGAACAAGCTGGCGTGCCATATCTTTATGCGTTTTCCAAGAATGAGCTTGGCCTGGACTAAGGTCCAGGACCCCGATTGAAAGGACTTTTCATGCCCGAAAATACTTCTGAACCAACAGCACCACTCGTGGTTACCGGGATGCTCGGTGGGTACGTGACCGGCCGAGTCACCAAACAGCGCCCACTGGCCGGGGTCGTCCTGGCTGCGGCCGGTATTGCCGCGGGCCGTCGCTGGCACCGCAACTCCGGACCCGGCACGACCGCACTGCTGACTGCGATCTATCTGGGTACGTTCGGGGCCTCGCACCCGCTGGCCAAAAAGATTGGCGCCTGGCCATCGGTGCTCGTCTCCACTGCCGCAGCTGCCGGCGCTGCACGGGTGTTGAACGACACCAAATGACCACAGAGGACCGCGAACCCGGGTGGGAAAACCGTGAAATCGGTGTTGGCCCGTGGCAAGGCGAGTGGCCCGAAGGCGACCACTGGGATCCGGAACTGTTGGCCGAAGGTGACCGCCGCAACGTCGCAGACCACTACCGGTACTGGACGGTCGAGGCCATCGTCGCCGATCTGGACACCAGACGCCACCCGTTACACATTGCCATTGAGAACTGGCAGCACGACTTCAATATCGGCACCGTCGTCCGCACAGCCAATGCGTTCAACGTGGCTGGCGTCCATATTATTGGGCGTCGACGGTGGAACCGGCGCGGTGCGATGGTGACCGATAAGTACATGCACGTCCATCACCACCCAACCGTCGAAGACTTTCTGGCGTGGGCCGACTCCGAGGACCTGCCGGTGTTGGGTGTCGACTTATTCCCCGATTCGGTGCCGATCGAAACGTTCGAGTTCCCAGAAGCCTGCGTCATGGTGTTTGGGCAAGAAGGTCCCGGGCTGTCTGAAGCAATTCACCAGGCCGCCGAGGCGACGTTGTCGATCGCGCAATACGGTTCGACAAGGTCAATCAATGCCGGCAGTGCAGCAGGTATTGCCATGCACTCGTGGATCCGCCAACACGGTGGGTCTGTTCGATAGACTTAGCCGAAGAATCATAAGTTTCACACGCAAGGAGCTTTCATGGCATTTGCCACCCCAGACCAGTACGCCGAAATGATTGACGCCGCCAAGACCGGCGGTTACGCGTATCCGGCCATTAACGTGACCAGCTCGCAGACCC
>DATBUK010000089.1:0-8748 GCA_036516155.1 Yaniella sp. | reverse complement strand
CGTATTGCCACCACAGACAGAACATAGCGGCCGATTGCAAGCACCCCAGTGATACTAAGCCTGAAAAGCTTGGTGAACCACTATCCTGCGGCTCTATTGCAGCCGATCAGTCACCCGCCAGACACACATTTCTGCCTATAGCCCTCAATTGCGCCACAGGCTGTGGCGCAATTGGAGGACGTCCGTTCTGGAGAAACAGCCCTCGACAACTGCCGAGGAGAAGCTTCTGCTCCGACAAGATGTTAGTGACGGGCTAGAGGGCTTTTTCTCCAAGGTGGCCTTCGCGTGCGAGTGCGGTCATTCGGGAGACAGTTCTGAAGTATTTTTTCATATAGCCGCCGGCCATCATGTCTTCGGCGAACAGTTCTTCGAATGGCGCACCGGAAGCGACTACTGGCACGTCTTTGTCATAGAGCCGGTCTGCTAGCACCACGAAACGCAGAGCCATGGCTTGTTCTGTGATGGTGGTGACGTTACTGAGCACAAGAACATCGATATCTTTGACCATTTCACGGTACCGCGATGGGTGTACTCGGGAGAGGTTTTTCGTCAAAGCACCCCAGTCGTCGCAAGCGAACACTTTCTCGTCTGGGAAGTTGTTCTGCGCAGTCTCGAGTTCTTTGCCAACGGCAACGGGCTCAGGGGCTTGTCCGAGTCCGCGGTGGCGATAGTCTTCACCATCAATGCGGAATGTTTCGAATTGGTCGGCGAGGACTTGGATTTCGCGTTTGAAATCTTGGGCAGCAAAGCGCCCCTCCCCCAGTGCTCCGGGCAATGTATTCGAGGTTGCGGCCAGTTTTACCCCGGCATCGGAAAGCTCTCGCATGAGCCGTGACATCAACACCGTATCGCCTGGGTCATCGAGTTCGAATTCGTCAATACATACCAGTGTGTATTCCTTGAGCACTTCTACAGTCGTCGTGAAACTGAGCGCTCCAACGAGGTTGGTGTATTCCACGAAGGTGCCAAATGCTTTGCGCCCGGGCGCAGCATGCCAGAGGGATGCCAACAGGTGAGTTTTTCCTACCCCAAAACCGCCGTCGAGATAGATCCCGTTCGGTTGATCGCCGCCATTTTTTGCAGAGTTCTTCGGCTTGCGTTTGAAGCGTGAAAAGAAGCCTCCGGATTTCTTGGGCGGTGTCAGACTCGCCGCAAACTCCCGCAGACGCTCCACGGCTGCAGCCTGAGTCGGGTGCGCTGGATCGGGAATATACGTGTCAAAAGAAACTTCGCCGAAGCGGTAGGACGGGTGAAATCCCGCCAGAAGTTCTTCGGACGAAACCTGCGGATTCCGTTCCGAGAGAGCTACAATTTCTGCCACGTTATATCCAATCGATTGACTTCGGTATGACGTGAGCCCAGGTAATAGGTGCTCAACCTCTACATCCTAAAACGCAGCGAACCGCTCGAGGCACTGTTACTTTAAAAGCGAGCGTACAAGTAGTAGTGTGACGCCCGTCGTCGTAATTAACGCACAACCTTGTATCCTTAATTGGTATACGCGTCACATGCCGATGACAACCCACTACGAAAGGGCCTCCTACTTTATGACTACCGAAAGGGCCTCTCAAACCATGGCTACCTCAGTCCCTGTGGAACCTTCCGACTACGCTCATCCTGAAAAACTCGTGTCGACCTCATGGGTTGCTGAGCACAAAGATAATCCAAATGTCGTGGTCTTAGAGTCCAATGAGGATACGCTGCTGTATTCAACCGGGCACATCCCCGGTGCAGTAAAAATTGATTGGCACACCGAGCTCAATGACCCGGTCACTCGGGATTTCATCGGGCCAGAAGGCTTCGCCGAGATGGCCGCATCAAAGGGTATCAGCCGTGATACCACCGTCATCTTTTACGGCGACAAGTCCAACTGGTGGGCTGCTTATGCTCTTTGGGTGTTCACCCTGTACGGTCACGAAGATGTTCGTCTGATGAATGGTGGACGTGACAAGTGGATCGAAGAAGGACGCGAACTCACCCGCGATGTGCCAGAAGTGACCCCGGGCGATTACCCTGTAGTCGAACGCGATGACTCGACCGAACGCGCCAACAGGGCACAGGTGCTTGAGAGCATTGGAAAAACCCCACTGATCGATGTGCGGTCAAACCCGGAGTACACGGGTGAAACCACGCACATGGCTGGTTACCCGCAAGAAGGCACCCTGCGCGGCGGACACATTCCAACCGCCGAATCTGTCCCATGGGCAACTGCTGCCAATGATGACGGCACCTTTAAGTCTCGTGAAGAGCTCACCAAACTGTACGCCGAAGACGCTAACCTCGGACAATCAGACGAGGTCATCGCTTACTGCCGTATCGGTGAACGCTCCGCGCACACCTGGTTTGTCCTGCGGTATCTGCTCGGCTATGAATCCGTGCGCAACTATGACGGTTCATGGACTGAATGGGGCAACAGTGTCGGTGTACCAATTGTCGTCGGTGCAGAACCCGGCCAGGCACCTCACTAGAACCAACTGACCATTTCGTCGGCGTCGGGCTAAGCCCCGGTGCCGGCGAAATATTTTAACGTCCCAGCACGTTAGAATGGGTGGTGGATCATAGCCGTAGAAAGGATCCCTTTGACTGCTCAAACCATTGCGACGCTCGACGAGATTATCGTTGACTTTCAAGACCTCCCAGAAGCTGACCGACTTGAGCTGCTGTTAGAGTTCTCTGACAACCTGCCGGAGCCACCGGCACGCTACGCCGGTCACGAAGATGAGATGGAGCAGGTCGTCGAGTGCCAGACCCCACTGTTCTTGGCCGTGGAGTACTCAGAGGATGAGGATCCGATCGTCACGTTGTTTATTTCGGCTCCCCCAGAAGCGCCCACGACTCGTGGTTTTGCCGGTGTGCTGCTCGAAGGCCTTTCCGGACAGCGGGCTTCGGCGATTCTTGCCGTCCCGGATGATCTTCCAAATCGTCTCGGCTTGACCGATGCGCTCACCCCGCTTCGCTTACGCGGCATGAGTGCCCTGCTCGGCCGGATCAAACGAAACATCACCACACACCTGTCATGAGCCGCGCTCAAACTGCGGCCACAACCCCTGCTACGTCCACACTGGCATCGGCTGGCGTGTGGTATCGGGTCTATACATATGCTCATGCGTCTGAGACTACGGAATTCGGCCAGGAAGCAGTAGATCAACTAGGTGTCGATCCAAACCGGTTACTGAAGACGCTGGTGGTCACCACTGATCAAGGGCGCTTTGCCAGTGCCCTCCTTGCCACAGCGAATAAGCTAGATTTCAAACGCCTCGCCAAAGTTCTTCAGACGAAAAGTGTTCGACTTGCGGAGGCATCAGCGGCACAACGCAAGACTGGTTATGTGCTCGGTGGAATTTCGCCTCTCGGCCAGAAAACCGTCTTGCCGACCCTCATCGACCACAGTGTCCAGGCCCACGAGACTGTGTGGGTCTCAGGGGGACAGCGAGGGACTTCCGTCGAACTACGGGTTGCCGATCTGATAGAACTCACGGCCGGTCGCGTCGCACCGATTACACGCGTGTGAACCTAACCTCGCATGCCCGTAGCCTGACCACGGGTAGCCGTTAACGCCTCAGCAATCGCATTTTCTACGGCCTGCAGCGATTCAGCGATTGCCGGTTGCTCACGTTGGGCTTCGACATGAAATTCCGCTAATCGTGCTTCGACATCTCGATTTTGCAACCCTGGGAAAATGCGGGTCAGAACATCGGTGGAATAGAGCAGCTGCACGAGTGGCCAGGTGGTTGCATCCAGTGCAGTATCCCGACCCAGCAGTGTCGCGCGAAGACGAACATACATGTCCATGCGACCATACGACTCGTGGGGCACGATCCGCGTGCGAGGAAACAATCCTAAGAACTTCTTCTTGGTGACAATAATTTCTTCGCGGAATTCCAGCATTCGAATGATCGCGTCCATCAGTGCCGGCCGAGAGAAACGATTGATCCATTGCTCGGCGTCCTGGTTCTCTGGAGCATCGACGATGATCTGTAACACCGTGTGGAGGGGCTGTTCAAGTTCTCCTTCCCACTGCGAGTTCACCATCACTAGGTCTCGGGTGACATAAAGACAGCCGCGGCGCGCCAAATCCGTGAGGACCGCACCGGCCAGCCCCACGCGGACCGTATGTTGTTGGGTTTGTAACTTGCCAGCATCATCTAAGCAGGTGAGCAGATAGTATTCTGCGAGGTTCAGCGGTCGCTGTTGGGTTTCGCCGGGTGTTGACATCATGCCTCTATTGTCGCGGTTATTTGGCGTGTTGCGGCACAATTCTCATGTTTCGACTACGGCGTGTCTACTTGTCCTCTGCGCTCGACGCCCGTTGAGCTCGAAACTTTTCTGATTGCTCTTCCCAGGCCTCCGCAATAATAGCGCGCATATCTCCGATCGTGCCGGTGACGTTTTTCGTCTGGGCAATAATGGGTAAGAAGTTCCCGTCACCACCCCAGCGCGGCACGATGTGCTGATGAAGATGTGCAGCAATTCCTGCGCCGCCTGCCTTGCCCTGGTTCATGCCCAAATTGAAGCCGGCTGCTCGGGAGACTTCGCGCAATACTTGCATACCGATTTGGGATAGCTCAGCAAATTCGGCGGTTTCTTGAACCGTCAGGTCGGTGTAATCGGGCACGTGACGGTATGGACACACCAATAAATGCCCCGGGTTATAGGGATAGAGGTTCATGACCACGTAGCACGTTTCACCGCGAGACACGATCAGTGACGTTTCATCATCGCGCTGAGGTGCGATACAAAATGGGCAGGACGCCTCATCGGTGACCTGACTTTGTCCTTTGGACACGTAGGCTAACCGATGGGGCGTCCACAACCGTTCGAAGGCATCAGGCGTTCCGGCTAATACAAAATCATCGGTGGATTCTGCATCGTGATCTGTATTGCGGTCGGCCATGGGTTGTTACACCTGCTGACGTTGCTCGACTGCCGTGACAATCCGTTCGATGGCTTCATCAACTGGCACGCCGTTATCTTGAGAGCCGTCACGGTACCGGAATGACACGGCGTTGGACTCGGCGTCTTCCCCACCGGCGATGAGCACAAATGGTGGTTTGTGTTTGGCAGCGGTGCGGATCTTCTTTGGGAAGCGGTCACTTGAGCTGTCCACGCGAGCACGGATCCCCCGAGCCTTGAGTTGGTCAACAATGTCGTACAGGTATTCGTTGAACGCATCTGCCACCGGGATAGCAATGACCTGTTCTGGTGCAAGCCACGCCGGGAAAGCTCCGGCATAGTGTTCGGTAAGTACCCCCATGAATCGTTCTATGGAACCAAACAGGGCACGGTGAATCATGACCGGACGCTGACGGGTGCCATCGGCGGCCTGATATTCGAGGTCGAAACGCTCCGGCAGGTTGAAGTCCAACTGGATGGTGGACATTTGCCAGGTGCGACCCAGGGCGTCACGGGCTTGAACAGAGATCTTCGGGCCGTAGAAGGCAGCACCGCCTGGATCATCGACAAGTTCCAGTCCCGATTCTGCGGCAACTTCCGCCAACACTTGGGTGGCATTGTCCCAAACGTCCACGCTGCCGACATATTTTTCGGGGTCTCTTGAGGACAGTTCGAGGTAGAAATCGTCGAGTCCGTAATCTTTGAGCAAATCCAGCACGAAGTTTAGCGTGGTGGTCAGCTCGTCTTTCATTTGATCTTCGGTGCAGTAGATATGCGCATCGTCTTGCGTCATGCCGCGCACTCGAGTCAACCCGTGGATGACACCTGATTTCTCGTACCGGTAGACGGACCCGAATTCAAATAACCGCAGCGGAAGCTCGCGGTAGGAGCGCCCCCGTGAGGCGAAAATGAGGTTGTGCATCGGGCAGTTCATGGGTTTCAGATAGTAATCTGCCCCGGCCCGAGTGACTTCACCGGTTTCTTCGTCGCGGACTTCGTCGACGTGCATCGGTGGGAACATACCTTCGGCATACCATTCGAGGTGGCCGGAGGTCTCATATAAGTTTTGTTTGGTGATGTGCGGGGTGTAGACGAATTCATAACCGGCTTCTTCGTGACGCTGGCGTGAATAATCTTCCATCTCTTTGCGGAGGATCCCACCTTTAGGATGGAACACCGGCAGGCCGGACCCCAGTTCGTCCGGGAAGGAGAACAGGTCCATTTCAGCACCGATTTTGCGGTGATCACGTCGTTCGGCTTCAGCGATGCGCTCCTGGTATGCCATGAGGTCTTCTTTTGAGGCCCAGGCGGTGCCGTAGATGCGTTGGAGCTGCGGATTGTTTTCAGAACCCAACCAGTAGGCGCCGGCTGCTCGGGTGAGCGCAAAACCATTGGCGATAAGTTTCGTCGACGGGATGTGTGGACCGCGGCAGAGGTCTTTCCAGACCACCTCACCTTTTCGGTCAAGGTTGTCATAGATGGTGATTTCACCGGCACCGATCTCAACAGCGGCGCCTTCGGTTTCGTCGTCGTGTTGTCGGTCTAACAACTGCAACTTATAGGGCTCGTCGTGCAACTCCTGACGGGCGGTTTCCTCGTCGACGGCGCGACGGTCGAAGGTTTGACCGGCTTTGACGATACGCATCATGCGCTTTTGAATTTTTTTCAGGTCTTCGGGGGTGAAGGGCTCGTCGACGTCAAAGTCATAGTAGAAGCCATCTTGAATGTATGGGCCGATGCCGAGTTTTGCTTCAGGGTACAGTTCCTGGACGGCTTGTGCCAGCACGTGCGCTGTGGAGTGACGTAGAACTTCCAGACCTTCTTGGTCGGTGATGTCGACACGTTCGACGGTAGCGCCCTCGGGGATGGTGCGGAATAGATCCTGCAGGACCCCGTCCACCTTCATAACTACCGTAGTTTTTTCCTCACCGAATAGATCATTTCCGGTGGTCCCATGGGCGACCTGTGTGGCCTGGTCGTCTACGGTAATGGTGATTTGTTGTGGTTCAGCCACGTGCCAGTTCCTCCTAGGTTAGGCTTTCGGAGTCGGTGGCATACTGGACCACCGAGAAGCCATCCGCCATTCTATCTGCTCGCCCTGCGGTTTGCAGGTTCGTGAGTTCACTGCTCATCCAGTTGAACATCGATGACCAGTCGTACCGGTTCTTCGAGCACGGTTACTGCCACGTGGCGTTGCTCATCGAGTCCTAAAATGTAGGTGCTGGTAGCTTCCCACGGGGCGAAGCTGATGACGCTCTGGGTGGCTTGCGTCGTTAAATTTTCGATTGTTTCGCCGTGGTCCAACATATCTGGTGGGTCGTCATAGGCATTCGAGGTGCCAGACAGGGTGACCTCTAGATAGGCGCCGGCGCCAGTATCCACGGGGGTGCCGATGCCGGGTTCAAGCGGCTCGTCAGTGTATTGGGCATGAAATGAGGGTTGACCGGTCCCAGCGTGTTCAATGACGATGCGTTCGAACCCGTCGTGGAGAGCGCTTCGGACGGCTGTTGGATAGACGCCTGAGGTCTGTCCGTACTCTGGCCAGCTCTCTGACTGCTGCTCATCGGTGGAAAACTCTCCGACCGGCTCGATTGACGCTTCGGTGGCGGGGTCATCGGAGGGTTCCGAGGGTGTCTCAGAAGATTCCGGAGTTGTGGGGTCGGGTTGAGTGGGGGTGTCTTCGACCGACGGAGACGGGGTGCCTTCATCGTCGACATCGGTGGTAGCGCAGGCCGTAAAGACCAGCCCGGCAGTGACGATGGCGATGAGGGCTCGTGTGTGACGTGCTGTGCGGGGAGTCATGATGACCTCGGAGGTGAACGTTAGATACTGATGTTTCTACGGTACTGCACCCGAGACGGTGTGGCTCGAGCTGGAAGGCGCTGGCGGAGCTGACTTTGGTGAACCACCGGTGGGGCGGGTTGCTGAGGTGCTCTGGCAAGCCACTGGGCCCACTGGCTACGCTGGGTGTCCCAGTAGTCGGGGTCTGGGAGTGAGGCTGGGTCGTGCATGTCCCAGGCGCGGGTGGCTTGGAGGGTAATGCCGCGGGTTCCGGTGCGGCGGGTGGTTCCTTCGATCAGTAACAGCCGCGCGGAGAACAGGATGTCACCGGTGGCATGTTGGGCTTGGGCAAAAAACGACGTGTCTACCACTCCGGTGCCGTCGTCGAGAGAGATAAACACGACGCGATCTCCCGAACGCATGGGTGGGGTTTGGGTAGCGACCCGTACTCCGGCGACCATCACCCGGGTGTGGTTTCGCAGTTTCAACAATTCGTCGGCGGGAGTTGTGCCGAGTGCTTCCAGATAGGGTTTATGGGATTGCATCAGATGTCCGGTGGCATCGATGGCCGTGAGGTCCAGTTCGGTTCGGATCTGTTGTTCAGCCGTCGGTGCAGGGAAGAGTGCCGGCAGACTTTCCAACTCGGTATCCCCCAGGGAGAAAGCCTGTTGGCCCTCAATTTGGGGAGATCCGGTGCGGAGGTTGCGTCCGGTGCGGTCTCTTCGAGTTGATGAGTGTAAGAGCTCAAGATGATGGACAACATCGGTGCGACTAATCCCGGTGGCGGGGAGCAGGCTGTCGAAGGCACCCAGTTGTGCCAGACGTTCCAGACTCTTTTTGCTCAATCGTGCCCGATCGCGGATATCAGCCAAACTGTCAAAGGGTTGAGCTCGTTCAATGCGGCGCATTTCTTGTCGCGTCAGACCTAACACTGTGGTCAGGGCTAGCCTGATCCCCCAGCGATGCGGTGAATGGTTAGGCTGCGGGAGTTCTTCTAACCGCATGTGTGTGGTGGATCGGTTGATATCAACGGGTAAAATCTCGATGCCCATCCGCCGGGCTTCGGCCACCATG
>DATBUK010000088.1:0-4643 GCA_036516155.1 Yaniella sp. | reverse complement strand
GAAGCCCAGGGCAACCGACCCGAGAGACGAAGCTGCCCTGCACTATCGCGATGGAGAACTAAAGGGAGCTCTCCAATTCCGGCCGAGTACCGAAACGCATCCGCCATTGCGGAGGAGCCGACCTGTACACCGCTCCGAAGGTCCTCAACCATCGCCTCGAGCCCGTTACCGTCAACAATCGATAAATATTCCAGGGTCATCCGATGGCACCACACTGAAAAGGCAACGCTGAGTGACTTTTCGGCCAAAGCTTCGATCACAGCGGCTTGTTCTAATACAGTCCCTCGACCGGAAGGAGCACCGATATCTATCAGGCCAGCTGCAGCCAGGTCTGTCAGCGCCTGACGAGTAGTGGTCTCTCCGATGTCGATGCGGTGGGCACTGCTGGCAATATCAGCCAACAGTGTAGCCGTGAGACCAGCAGGTGTCGTACGGCGCGGGCTAGAACTCTTTGTCAACGTCATTCATCCTCATCAGATAGCATTCCCCCCAAGTAAACTAGAGCTCGGTGCATTTCATCGACTCCAGCCTAGAACACGCATCGGCGGGGCATGCAGGATTCGTCACGTGCCCTGTTGACCAGCCCCACTTCGTGTCAAAGATACCGTGTGCTCTACACTAGTATCGTGGCCCACGCGGACATCCCGCGTTCTTGGCCCTGCACATCTTTAGCTCTCTACCTTCAAACGAGGTATGCCCATGACCAATCAGACCACCACACGTGAAGACCTCCGCAACGTTGCCATCGTCGCTCACGTCGACCACGGGAAAACCACCCTGGTCAATGCCATGCTGACCGAAACCGGCGCGTTCGGCGACCACCAACAGGTCGGGGACCGTGTGATGGACTCTGGTGAACTGGAAAAAGAAAAGGGCATCACCATCCTGGCCAAGAACACGACTGTGTTCTATTCTGGCCCCTCATCGAACGGCCAAGAAGTCACCATCAACGTCATTGATACCCCGGGCCACGCCGATTTCGGTGGCGAGGTCGAACGTGGACTCTCCATGGTCGATGGTGTGGTGTTGTTAGTGGATTCCTCCGAAGGACCGCTACCTCAGACTCGTTTCGTATTGCGCAAAGCGCTCGCGGCAGCCAAGCCCGTCATCTTGGTGGTCAATAAAGTCGACCGACCTGATGCACGGATCGACGGAGTCGTCTCCGACACCATGGACCTGCTGTTAGGACTGGCCGAAGACGTTTCGAACGATGTCCCAGACTTAGACTTAGATGCCGTCCTCGATGTGCCCGTGGTGTACGCCTCGGGGAAGGCCGGCCGCGCATCAACCGAGCAACCAGCCGACGGTCAGCTCCCAGACAACGACAATCTGGAACCGCTGTTTGCGACCATCTTGGAGCACATTCCTGCGCCAACCTATGACGAAAACGAAGTCCTGCAGGCACATGTGACCAACCTGGACTACTCATCATTTTTGGGACGCCTCGCCCTGCTGCGTGTCCACAACGGCACGCTGCATAAGAACCAGACCGTTGCGTGGTCGTCGGAACACGGCATGAAGAACGTCAAAATCACCGAACTGTTACAAACCAAAGGCCTCGAACGGGTGCCTGCTGAATCAGCCAGCCCCGGTGAGATCGTTGCTGTAGCGGGCATCGAAGACATCATGATCGGTGACACGCTCACTGATCCGAATGATCCCAAGCCGCTGCCACAGATCACCATCGAAGAACCCTCGATCTCGTTAACCCTCGGGGTCAACACCTCACCGCTGGCAGGCAAAGTCAAAGGTGCCAAAGTCACCGCACGACAAGTCAAAGACCGGTTGGACCGTGAACTTGTCGGCAACGTCTCCTTGCGAGTGTTGCCAACGGAACGCCCCGATACGTGGGAGGTTCAAGGTCGTGGTGAACTCGCCTTGGCTATCCTGGTCGAGCAGATGCGTCGTGAGGGCTTTGAACTGACTGTTGGCAAACCCCAGGTGGTGACACGGGAGATCGACGGGGTCATCCACGAACCGATGGAAATCATGACCATCGACGTCCCAGAAGAACACATGGGTGCAATTACCCAGCTGATGGCTGCACGCAGGGGCGTCATGGAAAACATGGTCAATAACGGCACCGGCTGGATCCGGATGGAATTCAAGGTACCGGCCCGCGGACTGATCGGCTTCCGAACCCGCTTCCTCACCGAGACTCGTGGGGCAGGCATCGCGTCATCCTACGCTGGCGGTTATGAACCATGGGCCGGACACATTGTGTACCGTGCTACCGGCTCGATTGTTGCCGACCGTGCCGGTGTGGCAACCCCGTATTCGATGATTAACCTCCAAGAGCGCGCCTCATTCTTCATCCAACCCGGTGATGAGGTGTACGAGGGCATGGTGCTCGGCGAGAACTCCCGGAATGAAGATATGGACGTCAACATCGTCCGCGAAAAGAAACAAACCAACGTGCGTGCAGCATCCTCGGATAACTTCGAAGGACTCACCCCGCCGCGCATCCTCACGCTGGAGGAATCGCTTGAATGGGTGCGAGACGATGAATGTGTCGAAGTGACTCCGGAAGCTATCCGGATGCGTAAGGTGGTGCTTGATGCCAATCAACGAGTCAAACTCGCCCGCGCTCGGGCACGCGCCGAATCCCAGTAAGTCCGCGCGCCGCCTATCGATCGCCTGGGTCCTGGTCGCCCTCATCGTCGGAGTGATCACCGGGTTTGTGGGCACCGTGTTGCATCTGCACTCGTATTGGACGGGGAGTTTTGGTATCCCCTGGGGTGTGGCGGTCTCGCTACTGATCATCGGTTTGGCTCAGCGCTGGATTGGACTGCGCACCGCCCACATTCTTGCGCCAGGACTGATGGGCATCGCCCAGTACGCCACACTCGCGGTGATGGCGACCTTCAGCAGAGGCGATGTCTTCACCGTGCCGCTCAATGCGCAAACCTGGGAATTTGTGCCACACCTCGTCATTGCTACTGTGCTGTGGCACCTTGGTATTCTAGCCACCACGATCGTGATGATTATCGTGACCAACAGGACCTTGCAGCGCACCAGAGCCGAACTGGCAGCCCAAAACGATGTGACTACACCAGCTGTAGGGGCCTGGCAGAACCGCTAGACTGAGTGGACGACAATGTGTGAAGGAGCAACACGAACATGACTTATGTAATCGCCTTGCCGTGTGTTGACCTGAAGGACAAATCATGCATCGATGAATGTCCGGTCGACTGTATTTATGAAGGCGAACGCATGCTCTACATCCACCCGGATGAATGCGTCGACTGCGGTGCATGCGAACCCGTGTGCCCGGTCGAAGCCATTTACTACGAAGACGACACCCCGGAAGAATGGGCTGACTACTACGACGCCAACGTCGAATTCTTTGATGATATCGGCTCCCCGGGCGGTGCCGCCAAGCTCGGGCTGATCCCGAAGGATCACCCCATCGTTGCGGCCCTACCGCCCCAGGAGCACGACATTTAATGCTCGACCTTCCGGAATATCCGTGGCAGCTGCTTGCCCCGTATAAAACCACGGCGGCACAACACCCAGACGGTGTCGTCGACCTCTCAATTGGTGCACCGGTAGATCCCACGCCGCAAGCAGTTCAGCAGGCCCTCCAAGCTGCCGCGAACTGGCCAGGATACCCGGGGTCATCGGGGACCGACCAGTTACGCACTGCGATCGCCAAGTGGTATCAACGCCGTCGGGACGTCAACGGTCTGAACAAAGACCACATTGCTGCCACCGTGGGCTCCAAAGAGTTCATCGCCTGGCTTCCACTGTTGTTGGGTATTGGCCCAGAAGATGTCATTGTGTACCCCACCGTGGCGTATCCGACCTACGATATCGGTGCCAAAATTGTTGGTGCGACCTCGGTGACCGCCGATTCGCTCGACCAGCTCGATGAGCACACCCGGTCGCGGGTCAAATTGGTGTGGATTAATTCTCCGGCAAACCCCACCGGTATCGTGACCGATGCGCCAGCTATGCGGGCCATCGTTGACGACGCACGCCAGGTGGGTGCCGTGATCGCGTCGGATGAATGTTATGCAGAACTGGGCTGGGAGCAGTGGGAACAGACCCCGGTCCCGTCGATTTTGCATGATAGTGTCTCTGGCGGAGACCTCACCGGCTTGCTGTCGGTGTATTCACTGTCCAAGCAATCAAATATGGCGGGCTATCGGGCGGCCTTTGTCGCTGGCGACACCACACTCATCGCAGCCCTGATTAACCTGCGCTCCCACACCGGGATGGTCGTCCCCGGACCGATCCAGCAAGCAATGATCGCAGCCCTGGGCGACGACGAACACGTGACAACCCAAAAAGCACGGTACCGAGCCCGTCGAACCCAGCTCATCGACGCGATCCACACCGCTGGGCTGGTCGTGGAACACTCCGAAGCCGGACTGTATCTGTGGGTACGTGACCCCGCGGTCAACCAACCAACCCCTGAAGATTCCTGGGCGCTGGTAGACCGTTTCGCTCAAGCCGGCATCCTCGTTGGACCCGGAGTGTTTTATTCATCGGCCGGCGACGGATACATTCGCATCTCGCTCACCGCCACGGATGGTGACGTGCACCAGGCGGTGACTCGACTGGCCACGCTATGATGACACCGTTTGGCCATAATGTTTGAAACGTCACCAAAATTGGTAAATTTGTACAGCAGAGACATA
>DATBUK010000087.1:0-7146 GCA_036516155.1 Yaniella sp. | reverse complement strand
ATGACCATCATCAGCAAGAAGAAGATGACTACCAAAAACAGGTTGCGCCCGCGCGGACCGATGTATCGGCCGGACAGTGTCCCCAGCGATTGGCCTTTGTTGCGAGCTGAAGCCCATAGGGAGCCGAGGTCATGCATCCCGGCAAAGAACACGGTACCGAAGACGACCCATAGGAATGCCGGTAACCAACCCCAAATCACCGCGATGGCCGGTCCCACGATAGGAGCCGCGCCAGCAACCGAAGTGAAGTGGTGGCCCCACAGGACGAATCTATTCGTCGGGACATAATCGGTGCCGTCATTGAATTGATGAGCGGGTGTTTTATAAGCGTCATTAAGCTTGAATACCCGCTTCGAAAGATATTTTGAGTACAGGAAGTAACCGGCCAGCATGATGCCGACACCGATCACCGCCAGTAATAGAGCGTTTGGCCCTTCCACAGCAAAAACTCCTCAAGGTGACGTGTTCGCGGAACTATATGTTTCAAATAACGCTAACAGTCTTTCATGACATATGACCCAAGGTCATGGACTTTGACGTTCCACCGGGCCGGTCATAGCATGACGTTCGTGTGGAAAGCTCTCGGTGCCCTCTGCGTGGGCCTCTTTATTACCCTGATGGACCAGTCACTGGTCGCCGTGGCGCTGCCACAGATTACCGAAGAGCTCAATGCTTCGGTCAACCAAGCGGTGTGGGTCTCTGCGATCTATCTGCTCACCTTCGCGGTTCCGCTGTTGGTCACGGGCCGTCTTGGTGACCGTTTTGGGCAACGCAACGTGTACCTGGTCGGGAGGGCAGTCTTTACTCTCGCAGCCACCGCGTGTGCTTTCGCCCCGACGATCGAGTGGCTGATCTTTGCTCGGGCCATTCAGGGTCTTGGAGCCTCATTGCTCAACCCCCAGCCATTGAGCGTCATCAACCGGATCTTTCCCGCCACCAAACGAGGTGCGGCCATGGGTGTGTGGTCTGCGGTTGCCAGCTCATCGGGACTCTTCGGTCCGGTGGTCGGTGGGCTGTTGGTTGGAGGCATTAGCTGGCGGTCAGTCTTCTTCCTCTACATACCCTTCGGTCTGTTGGCCTTCATCCTGGTGGCCCTGTGGGTACCGAAACTGCCAACGGCTGTCTCCCGCATCGACCCCCTCAGCGCTACTCTGTCGCTGATCGCAGTGCTAGCGATCGTCGTGACCTTGCAACAGGGCCCCGAACTGGGTTGGCCCCTATGGCTCTTCGGAGTACTGGCCGCAGGACTGATCGCACTGGCCGTCTTTATTTGGCTACAGCATCGCGCTCAACGACGGGGCGAGGATGCACTCGTACCCCCGAAAATATTTTCGATCCATAACTTCCGATGGGGTGCCCTCTCGGTATCCACTCTGGGATTCGCCGTATACTCGATGAACCTCCCCATCATGTTGTATTTGCAACTCGGGGCCGGCTTGTCTGCTCAAGCTGCGGGCTTGCTCATGCTGCCGATGGCCGCGGTTTCGGTTGTGAGTGCCCCACTTCTAGGGCGTCTGACGGACCGTCTGCCACCCGGTCGGATCTCAAGGTTTGGCCTCGGTTCGATGATGACCTCGATGGCGCTTTTCGCCGTGCTGATCGCCGCGCAGGTGCCTGTTGGCTGGTTGGTCATCCCGTTGGTCTTCCAAGGTGCGGCCAATGCGATGAGTTGGTCGGCGAACTCGGCCATTTCCATGCGAGGATTACCGCCGGAACTCGTGGGAGCCGGTTCAGGCGTTTACAACACGTCACGACAGGTAGGCGCGGTCGTCGGTGCGGCAGCGTTGGGTGCCATGATGCAGATCAACCTAGAGTTTTTCGACTTTTCCGTAGCCATGGGGCTGTCCATGGTGCTGCACGTGGTCGTACTTGGTCTTGGGTTCTTCGCGGTTTCCCAGTTTCGTCAAGACCTTCCGCAACAACCATCGGTCGGGACTGCCCGCTAGTCGAAGTGACTAACCTGGCGAATAGCCTCACCATTGGCGAGTCGATCAAGACCGGCGTTGATGTCAGAAAGTTCTATTTGCCCGGAATTGAGTTCCTCAACAGGGAGCTTACCCTGCCGCCAGAGGTCTTCATAGACGGGGATGTCTCGGGAGGGCACCGCAGATCCGAGAGAGGAGCCGACGATAGTTCGTGCTTCGGCAGTAAGGGTGAGCGGCGAAGTGGTGGAACGCGCCTCGGGTGGGGAAGGCCAACGGTTACGGTTCGGCCACCCACAGCGGTCACGGCTACTGCAGTTTCGAATGCTCGAGGATGCCCTGCGGCTTCGATCACGAGCGGAGCTTTCAGTCCGTTTTCTTCAAGCTGTTCTGGCGTATAGGCGGCATTGGCGCCCAGTTCGAGTGCTCGTGCGAGCTTACCTGGATTCGCGTCAGCTCCGATAACCTTGCCTTGAATCCTGATACTCCGTTGTTCGTGTTGTCCCGCCATCTTACCCTCGAAATCACGGTTCACCACGTTCCTTGTGCTCAGCTTAATCTCCTGCGTACGTTTTTCTGGCTGGTCCGCGACGAGGAGGTTTTGCAGGTGTAGCAACTTCACTGATACAGCAAAAGCTCCTGATCCGAATATTCGATGCTCGGGTCAGGAGCCTTTACTAGATTCCTTGTGGTTAGCGTCCGGGCTGGAGGAGGACTTTCGAGTAGCCTTCCTCACGCTTATCGAAGCGTTCGTAGGCATCCGGTGCATCTTCAAGGGGCAGTTCCTTGGAGACAATGAACCCGGGTTCGGCCCGGCCGGCGATAATCAGGTCGCGCAGGGGGTGTGCGTACTGTTTAGCGTCTGCTTGGCCGGTCCCTATCGTCTGACCTTTTTCGAAGAACTTCCCGACTTTGAATAACAACTCGCCTTTTGCGGAGTGCTCATCGGGAGCGCCAGGATCGGATGGAACATACAGTCCAATGATGCCCAGGCCGCCAGTGGCTTTGACCGTGCCCACCAGTTGGTTGAGTACCACGGCTGGTTGTTCCTCGCCGTCAGCTGCGGTGGCTTGATACCCTACGGCGTCAATGCCGCGGTCGACGCCGTAGTCCTGGACGGCGTCGTGGATCTGTTCAGCGGGATCACCGTCGTCAAAGTTGATGGGCTCTGCACCCATCTCTTTGACAATATCCAGGCGGTTTGTGACGTTATCGACCACAAAGACGCGGCTGGCACCTTTCAGTTGTGCTGAATAGGCGGCCATGATCCCAACCGGGCCTGCACCGTAAACCGCCACAGTGTCACCTGGGCGCACACCGGCCAGTTCCGTCGAGTGGTAGCCGGTCGGGAAGATATCTGCCAACATCGCGAAGTCTTTTTCGTGCTCGGTGCCCGCTGGGAGCGGCACGCAGTTGTAGTCTGCGAAGGGTACTCGCAGGTATTCTGCCTGACCGCCCGAGTACGGGCCCATGCCGACGTAACCGTAGGCGCCGCCGGCGAATCCGTCGACGTTGACGGTCAGACAGAAGGCGGATTTTCCTTTGCGGCAGTTATCGCAGAAACCACAAGCGACGTTGAAGGGCATAACGACGCGATCGCCCTTTTTGACGACGTGTACCCCTTCGCCGACTTCTTCGACAATGCCCATGTTCTCGTGACCAAAAGTGATGCCGGGTTCGGCATCGGTACGGCCTTCATACATGTGGAGGTCGGAACCGCAGATCGCGGTGGACGTGATTCGGACAATGACATCTGTTGGGTCTTGAATTTTTGGGTCGTCGACTTCTTCGACGGCTACTTCAAAGGGACCTTTATAGACAACGGCTTTCATGAAAACTCTCCCATCTCGTTGAGGGTCGTTACTTCGGCGCGGATTCGAATGCGGCCACGCCCGCTTCTGCCACAATTTGGTCATTATCAACGGTGGATCCGCTGACGCCGATGGCACCGATTACTGTGCCATCGTCGAGCTTCAATGGAATCCCGCCGGGGAAGGTGATCAGCCCGTCATTGGAAAACTCCAGATGATATAGGGGCTTTCCGGGTTGCACCATCGGCGACAGTTCGCCGGTTTCCATGTCAAAATAGCGTGCAGTGCGGGCTTTTTTGATCGAGATGTCGATGCTGCCGAGCCAAGCACCATCCATCCGGTTGAAGGCTCGGAGGTTTGCGCCGGAATCCACGACTGCCACATTCATTTGGAGATCGAGTTCTTCGGCCCGTCGGATCGCTGCGTCCACGACGGTTTGGGCATGTTGTAGGGAAATATCTGAGGTGTTGGTGCTGGTCATGTTGCCACTCCTTCATCGACTGTTTCGGGTGCGGATGACCAGACGTTTGCGAGGGTCGCAGGCAGTAAACTCTGACGGTCCTCGCGAACGCCTCACCTCCCATTGTCGTGGTCAGGCGTACTTTCCGAAAGGGGTGACGGCTGGCGGAAGCTGGCTCAAAGCTCCGAAGTCAGGTGACGTTGCATATCGAGCGGTTTGCGTGACTTGAATTTCTTTTGCTTCTCCGGCACTCCGCCGACGTAGATCCAACCCAAAAGTTCTTCACCGTCGGAGAGGTTGTGGGCTTTGCGCATGACTTTGGAACGGGTTCCGTCTCCGGTACGCCACATCGTGCCCCAGCCGGCTTCAGCTAACAATAAGGTCAGGTAGTGCGCCACTCCAGAGGCAACGGCCTCTTGTTCCCAGTAGGGCACCTTCTTGGATTTCTGCGGAGAAACAACAATCGCTAAGACCAAAGGCGCGCGCGTTGCTTTCTGCATTGCTTTCTCAGGCTTCATGTCCCGCACCTTGGCCATCGCTTTGCCAAGTCTCTCGCGGTCTTTACCGCGAAGCTCAATCACGCGCCACGGCCGCAGCCGGGAGTGGTCCGGAACTGAAGCAAGCACGCTCATCAACTGTTCGAGCTCTTCGTGGGTCGGCGCCTCATCCGTGACTTTCGAATGTGAGGCCCGTTGCGCCATCGCAGCAAACACCGGTCCCGGTGACGACTCTTGTTGCATGCCCATGGTTCCACTGTACTGGAGATTTCTGGATCTGTAATGAACGTCACTCATGCTAGTCAGACGTGGTATTTACTCGGTTTGTATTAAGGTTCATCAGCTATAGTGATCGAGGCTTCTCAGCTATTCTGCTCACCGCCCCGACGATCGAGGATGTCCATGTTCGCTACTCCACGTAAGTTTTTCCGTTTCTTCGCCATTGCGGAGGTGATCTCATGGACCTTACTGATCGGTGGGCTGATTCTCCGTGCGACTCAGGGCTGGGACTTGGCCGTGACGATCGGTGGTGGAATCCACGGCTTCGTCTTTTTAGCGTATGCCCTCACCGCGGTGTTGATGTCCAAGAACCAACGCTGGGCCGTCGGTCCCTCCGCTATAGCAATCGTCAGTGCTGCGATCCCCTACGCAACCATCCCAGTGGATCTTTGGTTGCATCGGACCGGCCGTCTTGAAGGCGATTGGCGTCGCACCGCTACCGACGATCCTCGCGACCAGGCGTGGCACGACCGTCTGCTCCGCTGGGTCATCAATCACCCGGTCCTCAGCATTGTCCTCGGCCTGGCGGCCGTGGTCGTGGTTTACGTCATCTTGTTGCTGATGGGGCCTCCGGTCTAAACCATTACCCGACGCGCAGGGATTCTGTCGTGTTGGGGCAGCATTCCGAACACAAAGGGCACGTCTTCCGATCGTCGCTAGACGTGCCCTTTGGTGAGGAATCTTCTAGAACGGGTATTCGGCGATCGTGGAGCGCACGGTCAGCCACTGGGTTTCAGTGAACGCTTCGATGTTGGCTTGTGCGCCACCGAAGCGTGACCCTGTACCGGATGCACCAGTTCCACCGAACGGAGCGGTGGCTTCGTCACCGACGGTTTGTTCATTGATATGGATGATGCCCGAGTCAATCATGTCTGCCAGATCCATGGCCTGTCCGACGTCGCCAAGGATGCCCACGGCCAGGCCGTATTCGGAGCTGTTGACGATCTCGGCGGCTTCTTCCAGCGTCGAGAATGACATCACCGGTGCGACAGGGCCAAAGATCTCGTCAACCCATGCGGTGTTGTCGGTCGTGATATTCGACAGCACGGTGGGTGAGTAGAACAGGTCGGTGTACTCCCCGCCTGCTTCCAGTTTTGCACCCTGGGACTGCGAATTTTCGACAATCGAGTGGATGTTATCGCGCTGGCCCTCATCGATGATCGGACCCATGGCGACCGACTCTTTCGCTGGGTTACCAACCGGCATATTCTTGGCTTTTTCTGCCAGTTTTGCCACGTATTCGTCCCGAAGAGATTCGTGGACCAGGTGACGTCCGGCGGTCATGCAGACCTGACCCTGGTGCATGAACGAGCCAAAGGCGCCCGCAGAAACTGCGGCGTCGAGGTCAGCACCTGGAAGGACAACCAGAGCGTTGTTGCCACCCAACTCAAGGTGCGCACGTTTCAGGTTCCGGCTGGCTGCTTCGCCAACTTTCCGTCCGGCAGCAGTTGACCCGGTGAAGGAGACGACGCGAACTTCTGGGGCTTCGGTCATGGCAGCACCGGTATCGCCGCCACCTGGCAGCAAGTACAACACGTCATCCGGGAGCCCGGCTTCTTCAAGAATCCGGGCGATCATCAGCCCTCCGGTAACCGGGGTACGAGGGTCAGGTTTCAACAGCACGGTGTTGCCAAGAGCAAGCGCCGGCACGACCGAACGAATCGACAAAATGAGCGGGAAGTTGAACGGCGAGATAACCGCCACGACACCAGCTGGCCGACGACGGGAGAAGGACCACCGTGGATCATCAGTCGCCAGCACATCGCCTTGCGGGGCGGTCGCTAGTGCTGCGGCTTCGTAGCATTCCTGTGCCGCAACGTGGAGTTCAAGCCCGGCCTTTGGTGGGATGGCACCGGTTTCGCGCATGACCCAGGACTGCAGCTCTTCGGCATACTCCTCGAAGAGGAAGCCTGCTTTGCGTAAGATACCTGCTCGCTGAGTTGGTTTCATCGCCGCCCAGGTTTTCTGCGCTTTGGCAGCATTTTTGGCAGCTGTCTTGACGTCATCAGGCGTGGCTCCGCCGATCGTGCCAAGAGTTTCACCGGTGGCCGGCTCCATGATGTCAATGTTTTCACCGGAACCAGATACCCAGCCGCGGCTGAGAATCTTGTTGTGCCACCGTGGATCATCAAGTAGCGACTGTTTTTCTTGTGTTTGAGTCATAGCGCTCCTTTTGC
>DATBUK010000086.1:0-4093 GCA_036516155.1 Yaniella sp. | reverse complement strand
TGTTGATGTCGTCAACCACTTCTTGGCGACGCGCCCACAGCCGAATGTTAATGGTTTCGTTGCGCTCTTGGGCTGCATCAGCGAGCACTTTGGCAAACGTCGTCCCCCACGACCCAGCACCAAGGATTGCCACGGTTACGTGATCGGTGGTCATTGGACTCCTTAGCGTCGTTGTGCCGGGTTATATCGTTGCTCGGGTGGTGTCCCATCGCGCAGTGGTGCCATCAGGTCGGTGATCTCCCCCATGACCTGTTCGGTGGCCTCCGCCAGGTCCTTGACGGTCGGTTGGTCGATGGCCCGGATCCAGTCGAGGTCTGACTCGACACCGACTCGGATCGCCGAGGTGTGACGCCCGGTGATATCGGGCACTTTGTTGCCCTTGGGAAGTAACTGGTGGACTCCCCACTGGCCCACCGGGACCACCGGTGCACCAGTTGAAAGGGCCAGGCGTATCATCCCGAGCTTACCAACCATCGGCCACATTTCGGGGTCTTTGGTGGTCGTGCCTTCAGGATAGATAATGATGACGCCCTGCCGGTCGAGCACTTCTTCAGCCATTTTCAACGAGTCGATGCTGCGTCCGGCACGATCAACCGGGATTTGCTTCATCGCTTTGAGCGACCCGCCAATGACCGGTAGGTCAAACAGTTCCTTTTTGGCCAGGAAGTGTGGGATGCGTCCCGAGGAGTAGATCATGTGCGCCACATACAGCGGATCGAGATCCGAGATGTGGTTGGCGGCAAGAATCATCCCGGAGTCGGGGAGGTTTTCTTGGCCTTGCCAGTCACGGCGCATCATGACGAGATTGAGTGGGCGAACGACCATGCTGGCGCCAAAATAGACAGCACGCTGCCCCAGAGTGTACGACACGTGTGAGGATCTCCAGGTGAGTTAGTCGACGGGACGTTCGATGTCAGCGCCGAGGCCTTCGAGTTTTTCAAAGAATTTCTCGTAGCCACGGTTGATGATGCCGATACCTGTTGCACGCGATGTGCCTTTGGCCGCGAGTGCTGCCAGCACATGGGAGAACCCACCGCGCAGGTCTGGGATGACAAAATCGGTTCCGGTCAGTTCTACCGGTCCGGAAATCACTGCCGAGTGCAGGAAGTTGCGCTGCCCGAAACGGCACGGGACCGACCCGAGGCATTCGCGGTGCAGCTGGATGGAAGCACCCATGCGGATCAGAGCGTCGGTGAAACCAAACCGGTTTTCATAAACGGTCTCGTGGACAATCGACACGCCCTCGGCCTGCGACAGCGCGACCACCAGCGGTTGCTGCCAGTCGGTCATGAAGCCGGGGTGGACATCGGTTTCGAGCACGAGCGGATTCAGCTGCGCTCCCCCACGCCAGAAGCGAATGCCGTTATCGCACACCTCGAAGTCGCCGCCGATTTTCCGGTAGACGTTCAAAAATGCGGTCAGGTCTCGCTGGGTGGCACCGTCGACGTAGATATCACCGTCGGTCACCAGTGCGGCGCTCGCCCACGATGCGGTTTCATTGCGGTCATTGAGCGCCTTGTGATTGTAGCCGCCCAGTTCCGGGACACCTTCGATACGAATGGTGCGGTCGGTTTGGACGGTAATGATCGCGCCCATCTTTTGCAGCACGTGAATGAGATCGTGGATCTCTGGTTCGACTGCAGCACCTTTGAGCTCGGTAATGCCATCAGCTTTGACCGCGGTGAGCAGGACCTGCTCGGTCGCACCGACTGACGGGTAGGGCAGCTCAAGTTTGGCGCCGGTGAGTTTGCGTGGTGCCCGAATGTAGGTGCCGTTGGGTTCTTTCGACACCTCAGCCCCGAATTGGCGGAGGACTTCCAGGTGGAAGTCGATCGGCCGGTCGCCGATCTTACACCCACCAAGATCCGGGATGAATGCGCTGCCCACGGCGTGCATGAGCGGACCACAAAAGAGGATGGGGATCCGGGAGTCGCCAGCAAACGCATCGATTTCAGCATTATTTGCTGTTTTGATGCCGGAAGGATCCATCGTGATCTCACCGGCTTCGTTATTATGATGCACTTCGACACCGTGCAACCGGAGCAGACCGGTGACGAGTTCGACGTCTTTGATTTCCGGGACGTTGCGAATCACTGATGGTTTGGAGCCCAGGAGGGCTGCCACCATTGCTTTGGGGACCAGATTTTTGGCACCGCGTACGGCAACTGACCCCTTGAGAGGCTTCCCTCCGTGAATGGTCAACACTCTGTGCATAGATGCTTTACCCTCCCAACCTCGTCTTTACGAGGTCGCTCACAAACCAGCGTGGCACGCTGACGACATAGCTGCCCCCTATTGTAGGCGACGAACCTTAGACCTCTGACAGTTTGGCCGGCAGCGTGGTGGGTTTGATGCGTGGGCGTTGGGATTCGAAAGCATCAATGGCGTCGGCGTTTCGTAACGTCAGCCCGATGTCATCGAGGCCTTCCATCAGCCGCCAGCGGGTGTAATCATCAATCTGGAACCGGGTCGAGATGGATCCGCATTCAATCAGATGATTTTCCAGGTCAACCGTGATTTGCGCTCCTGGATTATTTTCGAGTTCTTTCCACAGCAGTTCAACATCGGACTGGTCTACCTGGGCTGCCACCAGACCTTGTTTGCCGGCGTTGGAACGGAAAATATCCCCAAAGCGCGCCGAAATGATCGCCTTGAAGCCGTAGTCGCGCAGTGCCCACACGGCGTGTTCACGGGAGGAACCGGTCCCAAAATCCGGACCGGTTACCAGGACCGAACCGTGGGAGTACGGCTCTTTATTCAGGATGAAGTCTTCGTCTTTGCGCCAGCGGTAAAACAAGGCGTCGTCGAAGCCGGTTTTGGTGATGCGCTTCAGAAACTGTGCGGGGATGATCTGGTCGGTGTCGACGTTGGATTCGCGTAATGGAACGCCCACACCGGTGTGCGTTACGAATTTTTCGATGGACATACTCAAGTGCCTCTTTCGTATCGGAGTGGACGGTTTTACTGTGGTGCCACGACGTAGTCGGTGATGCCCACATCGGATGGTGAGGACAGGGTTCCGCGGACCGCGGTTGCCGCAGCGACGACCGGGGACACCAAGTGGGTACGGCCGCCTTTGCCTTGGCGGCCTTCGAAGTTGCGGTTCGAGGTTGATGCGGCGCGTTCACCCGGGGCCAGCTGGTCTGGGTTCATGCCCAGACACATTGAACAGCCGGCAAAGCGCCAATCAGCACCGAATTCTTTGAAGATCTTATCCAGGCCTTCTTCTTCGGCTTGCAACCGGACCTGCATTGAGCCGGGTACGACCATCATGCGGACATTTTCGGCTTTCTTACGGCCCTGGATCACGGCTGCTGCCATGCGCAGGTCTTCGATCCGGGCGTTGGTGCACGAGCCCAAGAACACTGTATCGACCGGGATCTCTTTCATCGGTGTGCCGGCTTTGAGGTCCATATATTCCAAGGCGCGTTCTGCCGCGTCTTTTTCACTTGGATCGTCAAAGTCTTCTGGCGCCGGAACGTTCTCAGACAAGAACACACCTTGCCCCGGGTTGGTGCCCCAGGTGACAAATGGTTCGAGCTCATCGGCGTTGATGAAGATTTCGGTATCGAATTCGGCACCTTCATCGGTCGCCAACGACTTCCAGTACTCCACGGCCTCGTCCCACTCTTCGCGGGCTGGGGCGTGTGGACGGCCCTTGAGGTATTCGAAGGTCGTCTCGTCCGGGGCGATCATGCCGGCACGGGCACCTGCCTCAATGGACATGTTGCAGATGGTCATGCGGGCTTCCATCGACAACGCTTCGATTGCGCTCCCGCGGTATTCCAGGACGTACCCCTGGCCACCACCGGTGCCGATCTTGGCAATGACTGCCAAGATAATATCTTTCGAGGACACTCCTGGCTTCAAGGTGCCTTCGACGTTGATTGCCATGGTCTTGAATGGCATCATCGGTAAAGTCTGAGTTGCTAATACGTGTTCGACCTCAGAAGTACCAATACCAAAGGCCAGTGCACCAAAGGCGCCGTGGGTTGAGGTGTGGGAGTCGCCGCACACCACGGTGGTACCGGGCTGGGTCAAGCCAAGCTGTGGGCCGACTACGTGGACGATGCCTTGTTCGGCGTCGCCCAAG
>DATBUK010000085.1:0-14027 GCA_036516155.1 Yaniella sp. | reverse complement strand
ACAGCCAGGCCTCCTTTCCGACAAAGACCGATGACGATGAATTGAAGCGGTGTTCTGAGTGGAAACGAATAAGAAAGTCACGGGATAGAGGGGTGAACAAGTGCCTCTAGTCTACCCTTCACATGTGATATCGACAACGCTTTGTTCAACTTAAAGTGCTGCTTTAGCAAACTATTAAATTGTTTGTGTCGCTATTATCATACGGGTAGGACACGATAAGGGTGTGCTGCTAGTTTTGTGGATAATTTTCCATGAGATTCGGTTATCCACATTCGCCCGGGACACGGTTGCAAATTTCGAGTGAATAGGTTTCTTAAACGCGATGAGCTCCTTCCTTGACTGTTTCAAGAAAGGAGCTCATCGCAGTCTTCAGCGAATTTACATGATCAGTACATCGCGCTTATAGAGCTGACGAGGTGGCTACTCAGTCGAGAATTAGTAGGGGACCAGAATGCCGCGAGTTCTGGCCAGTTTGCCGGAGTCGAGATCGACCAGCATGATACGAACCGCTTCGATGAAAAATCGTTAGGAGGCTGTGAGTTCAATAGCAGCCCCGGCAAGTTCGAAAAAGACATTTTGCGAAGCCGAGCTGATACCAGCAGGCTCGTCAGTAGCAGCCTGGATGACGATGACGTATTTTTCACCGGAGTCAGTTTCTACAAACCAACTACCGGTCAGCACGCCAGGTGATGAGCCACCCTTATACGCCACGTAGTCCCAGGACTGCTGTGGCACTCCGGGGTTACCACTCAAAATCTCGGCAACTATGGGATCGTCGAGTTCCTGCAGCGCGATATGTACTGCAGCGATATCGTGAGCTGAGGCGAACCATTCGACACCCTGCGGCCAAACGGGGTCCCCACCAACGCTTATATCGTGTTCACCGATGGGTTTTAGCGCGAGGTCGTTCAGCAAAGCACGTCGTTCGTTTTCAGTTCCGTTACTCCACGTCTCGAGGTAGGCAGGGTCGCTCCACCCGATTTGAAAGAATTCACGGGTCGACGGAAAGGGTTGCATGAGTTCGGGAGCATGATGACCCGCATCTTGAACTGCTTGCTCTATGGCTTCTCGTCCTAGGAGCTGGATGAGCATATCAGTAGCGGTGTTATCGCTGATTTCGATCATTTTTGTCGCAGCTTCGCGAACCGTAACGGTCGTGCCGTCCGGTTCGTCCTGGAGCTCTCCCGATGGCAGACTGCGGTTGTGCTCGGTCACGGTCAGCGTGGTATCCCAGTCCAGCTCATCGGCTTCGACCGCCTCCGCCACCGCGTAGAGGACATAGAGTTTAAACATCGACCCTATTGGGGCAGGTTCATCTGCATCTCGTTTGAGCAGTGGCGCGCTGAGGGAATCTCCATCGTCAGCAGGAGCGATCAGGACGCGAGTTGTAGCGGGAAAGTCCTGGAATCGTTCATCGAGTTCATCGAATGATTCAGGTGCTCTTCAACCGTCAGATTCACTCGGGGTAAAGAGCAGCCCGGTGATCAAACCTTCGGTGTCAACGGTAACCGTCATATCCAAGGGGTCAGACACAGGACTCGACAGCACACTCACTGCCTGGCGGTCGCCGCCTTGGTAATCCTCGACGGTAAATGGTTGCGCGGGGCGGAGGTTTTGATTGAATAACTCGACCAGTTCGTCCACGGATACTTCCGCTGTGAAACTCGAATGCAAATGTTCTTCGACGTCTGCGGCAGTGGTATCTT
The DNA here is from genome assembly GCA_036516155.1 of Yaniella sp. Classification (GTDB taxonomy): domain Bacteria; phylum Actinomycetota; class Actinomycetes; order Actinomycetales; family Micrococcaceae; genus Yaniella. The sequence continues at coordinate 12,321 of DATBUK010000085.1, read as the reverse complement.
CGTCCGCGTTAAGTAGCTCGACAATATGCTGCGATCGCTTGCCGGCCAGCGTGTCACCCGGGATGTCTACCGAAACTTCAGTGGATTCTTGCGTCGTATCCGATGATGCCTCAGAAGCCTCATCGGATGCGCATCCCGCAAGCCCGAGGCCCAGACTGGTGACCAATACACTGACGAGACCAGCCTTAAGTCGGCGTCTTCCAACAGACAATGCATCCTCCTGTAAAAGTGTGTGACGTGAATGCCTATGCTAGCGGGTCAAAGCTTCGCAGAGAATGCTGTGACCCAACGTTGACTTCGACGTATATGCCGCTAGCGCATCAAGTATGCGGCATCGCGTTCACGGCGATCTTGCCGGTTGCGCAGTACTTGGTAGTCGCGGTTGCGTCGCTCAGCCATCACCCCGACGAGGAAGGTCAGCGCATCGACGCCTCGGGGCGGGCCGGGGGTGACATATGGCAGTACCTGGGTATATAACTGTCCAGCAACCTGAGCCAGTGCGGCCGGCTGCATGGTCGAGGCGTTGCGAATGAGTGCATTGATCTGATGGGCAAGACCTGCCGGAACACGTCCGACATCGGCCACCTGGGACCACTGTCGCATCGCTGCAGGTACCGCTGGTAGGGGTGGGGGCATCTTCGGTGATCGGGCGACGATGACGAAGGTCCCGGCCATCATGTCGCCCAACCGTTTCGACTGCTTATTGAATAACGACGCGATGATCGCCACAGAGCCGGCAGTCATCCACAGCTCAAACACACCGGTGAGACAGCGGATCAGTGCGTGACGCCAGCGGATGGTTCCGCCGTCGTCGCGAACGACCCGCAACCCGAAGATCAGTTTGCCGACGGAACGGCCTTTCGACAGGCCCTCAACCAGCAGCGGGATGATAAACATCAAAGAGACCATCGCCACGATCGCGACGGCCTGACCGGCGGCAATATCGAGGGAGAACACCGACGTATATCGCCCTACGAGGATCATGGCGAGCAGCCACACCAAGAAATACAGGATCGCATCGATTAGCGCTGCACCAAGGCGAGGCATGAAGTTCGCAGCGCGCAGGTTCAGCACCACGGCTTCGCCGGTGATCGTGAATTCCCGCATGATGCTTCCCTACCTTGGTTCGCGCCCGAATGTGTTCTGGCATCAAGTGTAGACGCGACACGTGAGTCACCGGCCGATTGCAACGCGAGCTAGCCTAGTAGTGTTGGCCGTGTGGACTTGGAAGCATACGCAGAAACGCATCGATCGGATTGGCAGCGGCTGGAGTATTTGGCGCGTCGCCCCGGCCTGTCAGCCGGCGAGATTGACGAACTGGTCGAACTCTATGGTCGCGCTTCCACACATTTATCGTTTGTCCAAGCCCAAGATCCGGATGGTCCCTACGCGAACCGGCTGTCGCTGATTATTGCGCGGGCTCGAGCTCGACTCACCTCTGCCACCGGGTCCCCGGCGGCCGGTGCCAAAGCATTTTTCGCCGTGAAACTCCCGTACGCGTTCTACCGGATCCGCTGGCTGACTATTATCTTGGGCGCTGCTTTCATTGCCGTTGGGCTCGCGTATGGGTTCTGGTACGGCAATGATCCCCAGTTCTTTGACGCGATGCTCTCGGAAGAAGATCAGCTGGCGTATGTCCAAGAGGACTTCACGGAGTATTATTCGGAAAATCCGGCGGCGTCGTTTACCACCCTGGTCTGGGTTAATAATGCCTGGATTGCCCTGCAAGAAGTCGCCTTCGGAATCACGGGGTTCTTTGTGCCGTATGTGTTGTGGGTCAACGCCCAAGGAGTCGGGACCTCCGCAGCGTTGATGCACCGGTACGACGAACTCGATACCTTCTTTGCGTTCATCTTGCCGCACGGGTTGATGGAACTGACCGCGATCTTCATTGCCGGCGCGGCAGGGTTACGGGTCTTTTGGGCGTGGGTCGCCCCGGGCCGTCAGACACGACTGCAATCCCTGGCCTATTGGGGTCGGCAGTTGATCCTGGTGGGCGTCGGCCTCGTCGGGATTCTGCTGATCTCGGGGCTGCTGGAAGGCCTCGTCACGCCGTCAGGGCTACCGACGTGGGCTAAAATTACCATCGGTGCGCTCGTGCTGGCAGGCTATTGGGTGTACACCTGGGTCCTGGGCTCGCGGGCTGCCCGGGCCAATGCTGACGCCGATCTAGCCGAATACGACGGCGGTCGCCAATCGATCACCGGATAGTTCCGGATACCCACGGTGTGCCACTGTGCTGAAGATGGTGCCCCGTCGTAGGCTGACCATACATCCTGTGTGAAAGGTGGCACCATGTCGAAACAATCTTGGTCGCAACACGATCCAGCCGAGGACGACAAACCAACCACCCCGTCCGAGCCTGCGGCGACTGAAGCTCCCACGGAGCCGGTTGCAACACCTCGCCGGCAGCGACGCCGTGTCGATCCGGAGGGAGAAACCCTGCACACCGGCTCCACTGCGGCCGGCCAGACCGTGCCGATGCCAACCAGTGAGCCCGCGCCGCCGAGGACCAAACCCACGATGGATGAGATCGTGCACCCGACGCCACAGTCGACAGCTGAGCCAGCGCCTGCAGCCGGTGCAACAGCGGCATCACAGGTGCCAACGGACCCTTTAGAGGATTCTTTCGAGGACGCCGCGGCAGCTCGAGCTCGAGCCCGGGACCGTGCCGTGGTTGGGTCACCCGTGGCCGCTACCATTCTGCAGGTCGTCCTGGCTATCCTGGCGCCGCTCGTCATCCTGATCACGGTGATCCGAATGGTTGCCTCACCCGTGTTCTTATGGCTTGAGTACCACCGGCCGGGGTTTCCCGAAGACCTCTACGGCATGGACACCGATCAGCGCATGACGCTGGGTTCTTACGGTCTGGATTACCTGTTTAATCTGGCCCCGCCGGCGTATTTGGGCGATCTCCGATTCCCCAATGGCAATCCGGTCTTCACTGAAGCCGAGGTTGGGCACATGGTCGATGTCAAACAGGTCATGCTTGGCACGATGCTGGGTGGGCTCATCGCGGCACTCATTTGCATCGTGATCATCGCGATGTTGTATCGGATGCGCAAGGGCGCCATCGCACGTTCGCTGTTCGCCGGTGCGGTGTGGTTTACCACCGCAATGGTCGTCCTGGCGATCGTGGCAGCACTGGGCTGGGAGGCGTTCTTCGCCGGGTTCCACCAGATCTTCTTTGCCGATGGCACCTGGACATTCGCCACGACCGACACCCTGATCCGGTTGTATCCGGGCCAATTCTGGGTCGATGCGGCCGTCGCGATCGCCGTGCTCACGTTAGCCATCATGGTCGTCATACTGGTGGTCACGGCACCGACGAGCCGTCGACGGCACCGCAACGCGCAGGCCCAACGCTTCATGGAATCCCAGGTGCTGGGGGAGACCGAGCGGAAGACCCGGCCCTAGGTGCTAGCCGTAGAGTTCGGTCAGTGCCTCGTCGAAGTCCTTGATGACGGCTTCGCGCCGTAGCTTCTCCGACGGTGTGACATGCCCAGTCTCCTGAGACAGTTCGGTCGGCAGGATGACCATCTTCCGAACCGACTCAGCCTGCGAGACGCTCTGATTGGCCAGGTCGATATAACTTTGAATCTCGGCCAAAACATCCTCATCGGTTCGAGCCTGTTCTAAGGTCAGGCCGACTTTGCCGCGCCGGGCGGCCCACTGTTCTAGCTGCTCGGCATCCAGCGAGATGAGTACCCCGACGAACGGTTTATTATCCCCGACGACGATTGCGTGCCCGACGATCGGGCAGGTCGAGATGATCTCCTCGAGCGGTCCGGGGGAGACGTTTTTCCCACCTGCGGTGACCAGAAGGTCTTTGGTGCGCCCGGTGATGTAGAGGAACCCGTCGGAATCGATTTCGGCGAGGTCACCGGTTGCGAACCAGCCTTCGTCGTCGAAAGATTTCGCGTTTTCGTCGTCGGAGAGGTAGCCGGGGGAGACCACCACGCCGCGCAGGAGCAGTTCGCCGGATTCGGCGATTTTGGCTTCCATCCCAGGCACAAGTTTGCCCACCGAACCCAGCCGGACGTGCGCTGGGACGTTGACACTTGCCGGGGCGGTCGATTCGGTGAGGCCGTACCCTTCGAAAATCTCCAGCCCTATCCCGGTGAACAGGTGCGCGAGCTTCTCGTTGAGTGGGCTTGCCCCAGAGATCGCGGCCTTTGCTTCGCCGCCGAAAACCTGGCGAATCTTCGCATAAACCACCCGGTCATAGAAGGCGTGTTTGAGACGCAGTCCGATGGGCATTTGTCCGGTCTGTCGAGCGCGCGACCACTGTTCGGCCACGGCAATCGCATCGGTGAGCAGCGTTTTGCGGAACTCGCTGGCATCTTCGGCTTGGGCCAGCACCGCGTTATAGGCTTTTTCCAGGACTCGCGGCACCACGAGCAGCCACGTGGGCTGATAAGCCCCCATGATTTTGGTGACATTAGCGGTGTCAGAGGTGTGGGCGACCTGAATCCCGCCCACCAGGGCGAAATACTGCACCGCCCGGGCCAGAATGTGGGCTAGTGGGAGAAACATCAATAGCTTAGGGTTAGGCCGACCGAAGACGATCTCCCGGGCCCACGGCAAGATATTGACCGCACCATCGGCGAGGTTACTGTGCGAAATGCGGGCACCTTTCGGCGCACCCGTGGTGCCCGAGGTGTACACAATGGTTGCCGTTGACGCCATCGTGGGAACACTGCGCGCCGCTTCGACATCGTCGTCCGAGACCTCTGTTCCAGCTTCGACCAGGGCCGCCAGCCCGTCTTCGGTCAGCTGGAACTGCTCAATCCCGGTCAGCTCGTGTTGTTCGATGGCGCGCTCGACGGCCCGTGACGGAGCTTGGCCCGCAACGAAGATCGTTTTGGCCCCGGAATCCGACAGAATATGGGCCACCTGGGACGGGGAAGAGGTTTCGTAGATCGGCACCGAGATCGCGCCGGCAAACCAAATCGCCTGGTCGATCAGGGCCCATTGGTAACTGGTGGCCGACATGACCGCAATCAGGTCACCGGGTTTGACCCCCGTGGCGATGAGACCCTTGGCAAGTTTGCGCACCTGGGCGAGGAATTCGAACGCGGTGACTTCCGACCAGGACAGGTTGTCTACATCCAGCGTGTTTTGGACCGCGTATACGACCTGCGCAGGGTTTGCACCGAGTCGCTTGACTACCAGATCGGTCAGATTGGAGTCTGGGTCAAGACGTTCAATTTCTGGTGTTGCAACGTGCACTGGTCCTGCTTTCGAAGGGGATGGAAATTGCCGCGGCCTAGTCTACCGTGAGCACGCCACCCTAGTCATGGCCTGGATCACTAAATCCAGGATTGGAACCACATTCGATGCTGCCACTGCTCGAAGATCAGCGGCACCCCGGTCCACACGGGAAGGAAATAGGCCGTCAGCGCCAGCGCAGCGAGCACGAAGATACCGATGGCCACGGCCGCGTTGGTTCGCGAGCGCCAACCACGCCCGTGGGGACACGTGCGGGCCAGCCACAGCCCCGCGACATAGGTGATGGCTAGCACCAGGAAGGGGACGTAGGCGACAGTGTAGAAAAAGAACATCGTCCGGTCCGGCCACACGACCCAGATCAGTTGGCCTGCGGCATAGACGGCCAGGATCGCCCCGGCCCGCCAGTCGCGCACGACCAGCCAGCGTAGAAAAATGACGACGATTGCAAGAAGGCCTGTCCACCAGATCAGCGGGTTGGGTAGATCAAGGATTGCCGCCGAGCACCGCTCTGCCGCGCACGTGATCCCGTCGTCGTCGGTGCGGTAGTAAAACGAGACGGGTCGGCCGGCAAACGGCCAGATCCACGCGGCCGAGGCGTAATTGTGGTGGCTGTCCAAACCGGTGTGAAACGCGGTCGCCTGGGCATGATAGTGCACCAGCGAGGCGAGCCAGTCGGGCAGCCAGGAGGGGTTTTCGGCACCCCAGGAACGGTAGTAACCATCGGTTGAGGCCAACCATCCGCCCCAGGTGCCGATATAGGCGATGGCCCCGACAACGACAATAGAGGCAAACGCCCACAGCCCGTCAAGCACCACCGCCCCCGGTAGCCAACGACGAATGCCTGCGGTTTTGCGCGCATTGGCGTCCCACCAGACCGTCAACAGCCCAAACGCTGCCATGAACGCCAGTCCGGATAATTTGACCGAGACCGCCGCACCCAGCAGCACACCGGCCAGGATGCGCCAGGGTCGCAGCCCCAACCACGGGCCGTACGTGACAGACTTGTCCCAGGCTCTACGATCGGCGCCAGTGGCGTCCGGGGCTACGACGCGTTGGTATCTGGTGGCCAGAATGTTCACGAGCCGTCGTCGGCCCCACGTCCGGTCTGCTACCAGAGCACCGAAGGCCCCCAGGACAAAGAGCATCAGAAAGATGTCGAGCAGGGCGGTACGGGACATGACGATGTGATGGCCCTCGATCGTCAACAAGATACCGGCCAGTGACGCCAAAAACAGCGAGCGGAACAGTTTGGCGGCCAGCACGAATGTCAGCAGCACCGCGAGCGTCCCGGCAACGGCTGCACTAAACCGCCAGCCGAAGGCGCTGTCGTAGCCAAACAGGGCCATACCCGCGCCGATGAGCCATTTGCCGGCCGGTGGGTGCACCACGTAGGCCGCATCGGATTCGGGTTCGGCCTGTCCGGCCACAAACGCGTCATCGACGTCGTCGCCCCACGACCGTTCATAACCGAAGTGCCACAGGGAATACGCGTCTTTGACGTAATAGGTTTCATCAAAGATCAGTTCTTGGGGGTGGGCCAGGTTCCAGAACCGCAACAGACCCGCCGCGATGGTCAGGACCGCCGCAATCAACCAACCGGCCCAACCCAAGTGGAAGGTCGGATAGAGCAACCGAGCTTTCAGGCCCGACAGGGAAAAGGCTGCCGTAGTGGTCTGCAGCCAGCCGGGGTCGTTCTTGCTCAGTTGCGTAGTGGACACACAGGACATGCTACCGGTGGTTTCGGCAGATAATGGGAACATGGACGCTGACTTGAACCCTTCATCCCGTGACTCGGCGGGGCTGACACTGGCCGCCACCCCGATTGGGAATCTGTCGGATCTGACCGACCGGGTCAGGCAGGTGCTCAGCACAGCCGATATGATTGCGGCCGAAGACACCCGGTCCTTGCACAAACTCTTACATGCCGCCGGTATCCAGTACACCGGCACGGTGGTTTCGCACCACGAACATAATGAGGCCGAGTCAGCGGCCGGGCTGATCGAGGCGGTGCGGGCGGGTCAACATGTCGTCTTTGTGCCCGAAGCCGGTATGCCTGCCATCTCGGATCCGGGATATCGACTCGTACAGGAAGCGGTTGCGGCAAATATCCCGGTCACGGTCGCCCCCGGGGCTTCTGCGGCGCTGACGGCACTGGTGCTTTCGGGGTTGCCGACGGACCGGTTTGCTTTTGAAGGGTTTCTGCCCCGCAAGACCGGGGAAAAAAGCCAGGTGCTGGCCGGGCTGGCGCACGAGAGTCGCACGTTGATCTTTTATGAATCCCCGCACCGTACCGCAGCCACCCTGGAAGCGATGGCGGCAGCCTTTGGTGCACAACGGGCGGCGTCGGTGGCACGCGAGCTGACGAAATACCACGAGGAAGTGGTTCGGGGGAGCCTGAGCGAACTCATCGAGTGGGCCAATTCGAAAACACTGAAAGGCGAGATTGTGATTGTTGTCGGGCCGGCACCGCAGCAAGAACCTGCGACGTTTGACCAGGCACTGGCCAGCGTGCAGACGCTCGTAGCCCAGGGCATGCGGTTGAAAGCCGCGACCCGGCAGGTGGCCGACGAAACCGGACACTCGGCCCGGGAACTGTATAACGCAGCACTCGCAGAACGCTAGGCGGTTTAAAAACCGACGGGACCTTCCGTGGTACTCCACGATAGGTCCCGTCGGTGATGTTGTTTCGTTAGGGCAGCAGGCCGCCGATGGCGGCGCGCAACGGTCCGGAGCCTTCACAGCAGCCGGCGCGGCAGACGTCATAGCCAGGCCCATATTTGGTCAGCGCCTTGCGTTCGGAAGCAGGCGTGCCATTGAGCCGTTCTTCAACGAGGTCAACCATCGCGGCTACGAACTGCGGGTGCACCCCTGGGGTCGCGACGCGCTTATAGGCAAGACCCTGTTCGTCGGCGGTTTCTTTGGCCTCAATGTCCAGGTCCCACCAGACTTCCATGTGATCCGACAGGAAGGTTGCCGGAACAACGACGACAGCTTTTCGTTTGCCCTTGAGGTCTTCGAGGTAGTCGTTGATGTCGGGTTCGAGCCACGGGATGTGGGCCGGACCGGATTCAGACTGGTAGACGAGCTCCCACGGGACATCGATCCCGTATTGTTCTTTGACGGCTTCCATGACGAGGCCGCCAACGGCCAGGTGTTGGGCTTTATAGGCGCCGATTTCACCGTAGTCGTGCTCATCGGGCTCACCGGATTGGGCGTTGTCTTTGATCGGAATCGAGTGGGCGGTGAAGAGAACTTCGACGTCCTGGCTCAGATCCAGGTCGCTGTGCTCATCGACGAGTTCTGCGATCGCCTTGAGCGTGCCTTCGATAAACGGATTCACAAATCCAGGGTGGTCGAAGAAGGTCCGGGATGAGTCGATCTGGACGTCGTCCCACAGGTCCAAGGCTTCGAGTGCATCGGCAAAGTCTTCGCGGTACTGGCGGCATGACGAGTACGCCGAGTAGGCCGAGGTGACCAGCGCGAAAATCTTGGTGGGTCGTCCTTCGACTTTATTGTCTTCGTGCGCTTTGGAAATTGCTTCGGTGAAGTACGGATCCCAGTTTCGGTTGCCGAAATATACCGGCAGATCAATCTCGCGGCGCTTGAGCTCTTCTTCGATCGCAGCCTTGAGCGCTAAGTTTTGTTCGTTGATCGGGCTGACACCGCCGGCTTCGCGGTAGTGCACGGCGACTTCTTCGAGGCGTTCATCCGGGATGTTCCGGCCCATCGTGACGTTGCGAAGAAACGGGATGACGTCGTCTTGACCATTGGGGCCACCATATGACGACAGCATGATGGCATCAAATTCGGTAGGAACTTCAACCCATTTATCACCGGCTTGCGCTTCTGGTGTTGCTGCTGGAACTCGAGCACCAGCCTGCACAACGACGCGGGGTGACGGTTGAGGTTTGGACCATTCGGTCACGCGAGCCTCCTGAGAGTTGGGCATCACGACGATCTGGGCAGATCGTCAGCCGTGGTTATTGCTGACATGATTCAAGGTGTCAGTGAGTGAGACACTGGAAAGTGTTGTTCCAATCGCCCTTTATTGTAGTCTTCGCGCGCACAAGAGCACGATTTAGGTCAGCTAAAACGGGTTCGTTCTATCAGAAGGTGAACAAACTCACCGGGTCGCTGTGGTCTACGCTACTGGAGTGGAGGACATCGAACCCGCAACCGCCTTGTGCACGAAGTTCTCGGCAGACATATACCGGCTACGCATAGCTGGAATACCCGCTGCACATACCCCGCGGGGCGCTGTAGGGTGTCTTCCGAACGCTACCGTACGCTGTGTTATTCGTTTGCGGTAGCAGTGTCCACTGCGTGTTAGATTTATTGTCGAATTGAACTGCACGAGCCTGACTCAACACCCTGATGTCAGTGCCCGCCCGACAGATCGAAAGAAGGTATCCGTGACTGTCAGCGCACAACACGAAAAAGAATTGCTCGAACGCGTTCCCACCGGCCTGCTGATCAATGGCGAGTGGGTGGATGCATCATCCGGCAAAACCCTGCCCGTCTATGACCCCGCCACCGGCAAAGAGCTACTACGGATCCAAGACGGGAACTCCGACGACGCCCTCAAAGCGCTGACGGCTGCCGATGAAGCCCAAGCCGAGTGGGCCCTCACCGCCCCACGTGAACGTGCTGAAATCCTGCGACGGGCCTTTGACATTGTTATGGAACGCGCCGAAGACTTCGCATTGCTGATGACCCTGGAAATGGGTAAACCGTTGGCCGAAGCCCGCGGTGAAGTCAACTACGGTGCCGAATTCCTGCGCTGGTTCTCCGAAGAAACCGTCCGGCACTACGGCCGCTTTGCCAACACACCCGAGGGCAACCTGACCATGATCGTGCGCCACAAGCCCGTGGGCCCATCATTGCTTGTGACCCCGTGGAACTTCCCGTTGGCGATGGCCACCCGCAAAGTCGCTCCTGCGGTCGCTTCGGGTTCAACCATGGTGTTGAAACCAGCCCAGCTGACCCCGCTGACCTCCCAGTACTTCGCTCAGGCGATGCTCGATGCCGGTCTGCCAGCAGGTGTTCTCAACGTCGTTTCTGGTTCGTCAGCCTCGGCGATCTCCGGGCCGCTGCTCAAAGACCGCCGTCTGCGCAAACTGTCCTTCACCGGCTCGACCCCAGTGGGCCGTCGATTGATGGAAGATGCGGCGCAAAACGTGCTGCGCACTTCGATGGAACTAGGCGGCAACGCCCCGCTGCTGGTCTTCGACGACGCCGACCTGGATAAAGCTGTGCAAGGTGCCATGGATGCCAAACTGCGCAACATGGGTGAAGCGTGCACCGCAGCCAACCGCATCCTGGTACACGAAGACGTTGCCGAGGCCTTCCAAGAAAAATTCGCCGAGGCAATGCGCGCCCGCAAGATCGGTCGCGGTACCGAACCAGATGCGGATATCGGCCCGATCATCGACGACAAAGCTCGCGACGACGTGCACGGCCTGGTCACCGAAGCCGTCGAAGCCGGCGCTGAGGTTGTCACCGGTGGCAAGAAGGTCGAAGGCGACGGCTACTTCTATGAGCCCACGATTCTGTCGGTGCTCGAAGATTCGCCGATCCTGAAACAAGAAATCTTTGGTCCGGTCGCTCCGGTCGTGACCTTCCGTGACGAAGACCATGCCATCGAAATGGCTAATGCCTCCGAGTACGGTCTCGCAGCCTATATCTTCACCGAAGATCACAATCGTGCACTGCGGGTTGCCGACCAAATCGAATTTGGTCTCATCGGCTTCAACGCTGGCGTGATCTCCAACGCTGCGGCACCATTTGGTGGTGTCAAACAGTCCGGTTTGGGTCGCGAAGGCGGCGCGGAGGGTATTGAAGAATACACCACCGTCCAGTACATCGGAATGCCAAACCCACACACGCAAAAATAAGTTCTCACCAGACAGCCTGCCCCGGCGAGACGTTTCGTACTCGTCGGGGCAGTCGCCGTTAAGCTAGGCCTATGGCCACATCAGAACAACGTCAGACCCCTGCCCAGTATTTGCCGCAATTGAACACTCTGACCGCCGATGGTGCACCGGTGCGTTCCACTACGGATGAATACACCGGGCGTAAACGGAAACTCGAATATCCGGCGGCACCTGAGCCATCCCCGGTGCCGGTGGTCGATAATCATGCGCACCTAGATTTTCGTGATGGCGCGGTGCAATTGACCCCCACCGAAGTCATGGATGCCGCTGCTACCGTCAACGTCGTAGGTGCCATTCAGGTTGCGACTGATCTGGAGGCAGCAAAATACACGATTGACGCGATCGAACAAGAACCTCGTCTGCGCGGGGCTCTTGCCATCCACCCGAATGAGACTGTTCGCTTGGCCGAACAGGGAAAACTCGATGCGACGATCGACGAGATCGCGGAGCTCGCCAAACACCCTTCGGTCGTGTGCATTGGTGAGACCGGCTTGGATTACTACCGCACCGAAGGTCAACAGAACTGGGATATTCAAAAATACGCCTTCAAGCGGCACATCGAATTGGCTGTCGAACTGGATCTTGCGTTGCAGATTCATGACCGCGAAGCTCACGAGGACGTGATTACCACACTACTGTCTATGGAACAGCTTCCCGAACACGTGGTGTTTCATTCGTATTCAGGTGATGTCGAGATGGCGAAGATCCTCAACGAGCACGGCTGGTATGCATCCTTTTCGGGCATGGTGACATTCAAAAACAATGCTGCCGCACGAGAAGCAGCTTGCGAAATGCGGTCTGAATTACTCCTCGTTGAAACCGATGCGCCGTTTCTTACTCCGCACCCTTATCGCGGCCGTCCGAACGCGCCCTACATGGTCCCATACACGCTGTATGAAATTGCCGAAACTCGTGATCAAACCGTCGAAGATATCGGAACCGTTATCTTTGACAACACCCAGCGAGTCTACGGCGAATTCCAACACTGACTAGGGGAGAGGGGTAGCTGCAGAATTTGCCGCGAAATCCAATGATCAACAAACTCTGTTATCGATTTGTAATCAATGTTATCTTTCCGTTATAGTCGTGGTCGATGTCATGACTGGTCGGTGACGAGCGACCGCCACGTCGGAACTACAACATATTGGATCATTCG
>DATBUK010000084.1:0-1562 GCA_036516155.1 Yaniella sp. | reverse complement strand
GTCCAGAGTGTTTGCCCATACTGTGCTGTGGGTTGTGGCCAACGTATTTATGTCAAAGACAATAAGGTCACCCATATCGAAGGGGACCCTGACTCACCAATCTCACGTGGTCGGCTCTGCCCCAAGGGTGCCGCCTCTGAGCAGTTAGTCAATACTCCGTCGCGTCAGAAAACCGTATTGTATCGTCGTCCTCGGGCCACCGATTGGGAAGAGCTCGATCTCGATACGGCCATGGATATGATCGCCGATCGCTTCATCGAAGCACGGGAGAATCACTGGGAGGATTACGACGAGCAAGGTCGCTTCGTCAATCGCACCATGGGCATCGCCGCTTTGGGCGGCGCCACCATTGATAATGAGGAAAACTACCTCATCAAGAAACTCTTTTCTGCTGCTGGCGCGGTGCAGATCGAAAACCAAGCCAGGATTTGACACTCCTCTACAGTTCCTGGTCTAGGAGCTTCGTTCGGGCGTGGCGGTGCCACCCAGCCATTACAAGATATGGCGAATGCAGACCTGATCGTTATTCAGGGTTCTAATATGGCTGAATGCCACCCTGTTGGCTATCAGTGGGTCACTGAAGCAAAGGCTCGTGGTGCCAAAATCATCCACGTCGACCCGCGCTTCACCCGTACCTCTGCGGTTGCTGACAAGCACATTACAATTCGTGCCGGCACCGACATTGCACTGTTGGGCGGGATCATCCACCATGTGCTGGAAAATGATCTCTGGTTCAAAGACTACGTCTTGCCATACACCAACGTGTCCTTCATCATTTCCGATGACTATGCGGGACCGGAAGACCTTGACGGCCTCTTCTCAGGCTTTGATGAAGACATTCAAGGCTACGACAACGACTCGTGGCAATACGTGCACGATCCGGAAGAACCCGATGGTATCGCCAAGGATCCGACACTCGAGCACCCCAACTCGGTCTACCAGATCCTCAAGCGCCACTACTCGCGGTATACCCCCGAGATGGTCGAAGAGCTCTGCGGTATCGGCCAAGAAGACTTCCAGTACCTGGCAGATGCTTTTGTCGAGAACTCAGGTCGCGAAAGAACGACCTGTATGGCCTATGCATTGGGCTGGACCCAGCACTCATTAGGACCGCAGTTCATTCGTTCAGCATCCGTACTGCAGCTACTCATGGGCAACATGGGTCGGCCAGGTGGCGGCATCATGGCGCTCCGTGGTCACGCCACGATTCAGGGATCAACCGACATCCCGACGCTGTTCAACCTGCTGCCCGGTTACCTGCCATTCCCAGTAGCTGGCAAACACGACACCCTCCAGGACTACATCAACGAAGCAGTGCCAAAAGACCAGAAGGGTTTCTGGTCAAACGGTGACGCCTACATGGTGTCGCTGCTGAAAGCCTGGTTCGGTGATGCTGCAACTGAAGACAACGACTACGCCTATAACTACCTGCCACGTTTGAACGGCGCACACGGCACGTATCAAACCCTGATGCGCATGTTCGACAAGGGTGTGGACGGCTACTTCGTGCTCGGGCAGAACCCAGCAGTTGGATCCGCCAACGGACGCATGCAGCGCATGGG
>DATBUK010000083.1:0-25191 GCA_036516155.1 Yaniella sp. | reverse complement strand
TTTGAGTTGTTCCGTCTCGAGGAGGAGCACGAAGCACTCCGGGAGGCTATTCGCAGCCTGTCCGAGAACCAGATCGCACCGTATGCAGCAGAGGTTGACGAGCAAGAGCGCTTCCCACAGGAGGCCTTGGATGCGCTGGTTGAGTCCGGATTCAACGCGGTCCATATCCCCGATGAGTTCGGCGGTCAAGACGCAGACTCGGTGGCAACCTGCATCGTGATTGAAGAGGTCGCCCGAGTCTGTGGTTCGTCATCGCTGCTGCCAGCAGTGAATAAATTGGGCACGATGGGACTGATCTTGGCCGGCTCCGAGGAACTCAAAGCCCAAGTGCTCCCGGATATTGCCGACGGCCAGATGGCTTCCTATGCGCTGACCGAGCGCGGCGCCGGTTCGGATGCGGCGTCGATGAAGACCCGCGCGACCGCTGACGGCGATGACTGGCTGCTCAATGGCTCCAAATGCTTTATCACCAACGGCAGCCACTCCACCTGGTTCACCGTGATGGCCGTGACCGACCCGGACAAGGGCGCCGATGGTATCTCAGCGTTTATGGTGCATAAAGATGATCCCGGGTTCGAAGTCGGCCCCGCCGAACGCAAGATGGGCATCAAAGGTTCCCCAACCGTCGAGTTGTACTTTGACAACTGTCGGGTGCCCGGTGATCGGATGATCGGCGAACGCGGGACCGGTTTCCGCACGGCGCTCGAAACCCTGGATCACACTCGTCCCACGATCGGGGCCCAAGCACTGGGACTGGCCCAAGGTGCCCTCGATGCGGCGATCAGCTACACGAAAGAACGCGAACAGTTCGGCAAACCCATCGCATCGTTCCAGAACACGCAGTTCATGTTGGCTGACATGGCCATGAAGATTGAAGCTGCCCGCCTGATGGTGTACACCGCGGCTGCCAACGCTGAACGTGGGGTGGCTCCCGGCGGCCAGAAACTCGGATTCATGGCCGCTGCCGCCAAGACCTATGCCTCCGATGTCGCCATGGAAGTCACCACGAATGCGGTGCAACTCTTTGGTGGTTACGGCTTCACCCGGGATTTCCCGGTCGAGCGCATGATGCGCGACGCGAAGATCACCCAGATCTATGAAGGCACCAACGAGGTATGCCGTATGGTCATGGGACGCCAGCTGCTGGGCTAGTGGATCCATTTCGGTTTACGCTGCGCCAACTGCAGCACTTCATCGCGGCTGCCGACGCCGGTACGGTGACGGCAGCCGCACAGGCAGCGCACATCTCGCAGGCCGCGATGTCGCAGTCGCTCAATGAGCTCGAACGTGCTGTCGGCCAGCAGCTTATGGTCCGGACTCGCACGCACGGCGTCCAGTTGACCTCATCGGGCAAACGCTTCTTAGCCGACGCCCGCGAGCTCGTGGCTCGTGCTGCAGACGTTCAACAGGAAATGAGTGACCGGGCCGAAGAGCTCGTGGGCCCACTCGACATAGGCATCTATACTGCGGTGGCACCATTTTGGGTGCCCTTTATCGCCGAACGTTTTATTGTGCCAAACCCGCAGGTCTCTGTACGGATAGTCGAAGGCGACGGCAAAGCATTACAGCAGCAAATGCTCGAGGGCCAGTTTGATGCGGTTTTCGCGCACACCGGGCATCTTCTTGACGGGGTGCGGCACCAAGTCATCCGAAAAGGCCAAGGTTACGCGCTCGTGTCCCCGTCCCATCGGCTGGCGGGACGTGAGAGCGTCCGGATTGCAGAATTTGGGGATGACCCATATGTTCTGCTCGATGTTCCGGCGGTGCGAGAAAATCAGCTGCCCAAACTGCGTGCGGGTGGGATTGAACCGAACATCCAGTGGCGCTCAACGAGTTTTGAAGCCGTCCGCGGGATGGTGGCGCGTGGCCTCGGCTGGAGTGTGCTGGTTCAACGCCCACCCGTGAACATTTCCTACGACGGTTTGCCGCTCGTGCCAATTTCGCTGGAAGACTTCGAGCCCAGCCACATCTGCATTGCGTATGTGCAAGACCGGTTGAGTCGGCGGCTGACCGAACTTATTTCGGTATGCAAAGCAGAAGGTGCCCGGTTGGATGCGGAACACGACACCCAACCGGACACCCCATAATGCTGCCGGGTTGAGGAACCTAGAACTTCGTTCCGGAAAGATCCGCGGTTCGACCTTCCTTGGCGAACCGGGTTGCCAGCATCGCAACGACGAAGACTGCGATCCACACGACGGCGATCAACCACAACTCACCGCCGGCGAATGCCACCAGGCTCGAGGCGATCATGGGTGTGAAACCAGCGCCCAGCGTCGAAGAGGTCTGATAAACCAGCGATGCACCGGTGTACCGGATATGCGTTGGGAACATTTCAGCACAGAACGCCCCGAACGGGCCGAAGATCGTTCCTTGGACCAGGCCCTGCGTGAGGATCAATGCTAAGGCGAACGCCCACAGGCTGCTCAGATCCAAGAGATACATGATGGGGAACGCGAAGAGCGCACCCATGAGCATGCCGGCGACCATGACGGGACGGCGCCCGAAGCGGTCCGAAAGCTGCGATGCAAACCAGACGACCACCACGGTCGAGGCCGCACCGAGGGCTTTGACCCACAACACGTGTGTCGAGTCCAGGCCAGAATCGATGACGTAGGAAATCGCCCAGACAGTCATCAGACCCTGTACGGTATAGGAACTCATCCCGGCAAGCACACCCAGTGTCAGGTTCTTGGGATATTTGGAGATGACCTCCAGCAGCGGGACCTTGCGCTCATCGGCCTTATCTTGCAGCTCTTGGAAGATTGGGGTTTCTTGTACCTTCATCCGGACAACGAGACCGATGAATACCAATACTGCGCTGAGTAGGAACGGAATGCGCCAGCCCCAGCTGATGAACTGGTCATCAGGCAGCAAAGTGAACACACTCATGACAACCGTTGCCAGAACAGCGCCGGCAGGACCACCCATGTTGGCGAAACTCGCGGCGAACCCACGACGTTTGCTCGGCGCGTGTTCGAGAGCGATGAGCATCGCACCACCCCACTCGCCACCGACTGCAAGCCCCTGAATAACCCGGAAAACTGTCAGCAGAACCGGCGCGGCTACCCCGATGGTCGCTGTCGTTGGGAGCAGGCCAATCGCAACGGTAGTTCCACCCATGAGCATCATCGAGGTGACAAGCACACCCTTGCGGCCGAGTTTATCGCCGAAGTGGCCGAAAAGGATCCCGCCCAACGGACGGGCGACATAGCCGACCGCCAGGATGGTGAATGATAGGAACAGGCCCAGCCCGGGATCCAGGTCGATGAAGAATACCTGACTGAACACGATCGATGCCGCGGTTGCGAAGAGGATGAAGTCGTAGAACTCGATCATCGAACCTAAGAAGCTCGAGGCGAGGATCCGACGCATCATCGTCGTGTTCAAAGAATCAGAGAGTTCCCCTGACGGAAGCTCTTCTTGTCGTGTGGTCGTGGTCATATTAGACACCTACCTTAGTCTGTGCCGTTGGGGCGAGCAGGTCTTGATGAGCAAATGAAATGGTCTCGAGATCGTGCGGGATGAAGAACTCACCCTCAAAGGTCGCACCGAGTGCTTCCCAGCGCTCTTTCGGGGTGTTGCCCGGCACGAGGTGATGGAGGGCCAACCGAGCAGCCCCTGCATGTTGGGCAAGTTCGATGGCTTGCTCAGGGCTGGTATGCGACTTGCGGTGATGGTCGATCGAGGCCTGTTCGGTCTCGGTTTTCCCACCACCATAGGCTTTTTCAACCCACTCGAAGTCAATGGCCTCGTGGAGCAATAGGTCGGTACCCTCGGCGAGCGTGACGAGATTATCCGTGGCCGTGGTGTCACCCGAGATGGTGACGGAACCTTCGGCCGTATCAAAGCGGAAGGCAAAGGCCGGTGCAATCGGTGGGTGCTCGACCAAGATTGCGGTGACGGTCACCAGGTCATCCCGGTACACCTCAAACGGGGCCATCCCGGTTGGGGTCGGATTGTCATTCGGGTGGTATCCGCTTTCGGCCGGGATCTCGATGTCGTGGGTGGTGAAACAATCCAGCGGGGAAGGTCGCAGCGCATCAAGGATACGGTCGTTCAGATCGGTCGCATATGCCTGGACAATGGACTGGACCATTCCGGTAATGCCCGGCGTGGGGTTTTCTGGGAAGACTGGTTGCGGTGCAACCACCGCGCGCTCCGAAACTGGGGGCAGCATGCCGCGGTCACCTGGACCAAAGATCTTGATCGGACCATTGGCTTCGATGTCCCGTGCGTAGAGGCCCATCGTGAGCAAGCTAGGGAGGTCCACTGTATGGTCCGAGTGGAGATGGGTGACGAACATGGCGCGCATGTTATCGAGTGGCAGCTCCGCTCGTTCCAGCTGTCGGCCGACCCCCACCCCGGCGTCCACCAGATAGTATTGCTCGCCGACGACTACCGCGGTGGCAATACCGTGACGATGCTGGCCGGTACGAGAGGACCACCAGCGTGGTCCGCCTGCTGTTCCCAGCGTGACAATTCTCGGTGCAAGACTGGTTTCACGTTGCACAGTCTCTCCTTCAAATGTTTGTGATCTACCTCATGTGAGCTATGTCTTATTACCTTGGTCGAACTCTCCAACAAAGTAAATCGAATTCTTCCGATCAAGCTCATAAGCAAAACCGATAACTAAAGAGTGCTACTGTTCACTGCGAAGAGATGACCGATGACTGGACGGAGACGCCGTGACGGCACTGAGTATCCCCGAAAAACGCAACTGGTTCGGACTTGTCCTATTAGGTATAGCCGTGGGAATCGCTTCGGGCCTGTTCGGGATCGGCGGCGGGATCATTATCCTGCCGGCCCTGGTCTACCTGTTTGGCTATTACACGCGGATTTCGGTGGGTACCTCACTGTTGGCGGTCGTCTTCCCTGCGGTAGCCGGTGTCATCAGCTACGCGATTGAGGGCAACGTCAATTTCCTCATGGCCGTGCTCTTGGCCGCCGGGTCGACTGTGGGCGCGCCCATAGGGGCCTGGCTGCTGAGTGTGCTCTCACACCGGGTCGTGCAGTGGGGCTTCATCGTCTTCATGTTGGCCGTGATAGCCTCCCTGTTCGTGGTGATTCCGTCCCGTGAAGCCGACGTTGACATCGACTGGATCCTGGGCATCGCACTGGTCGCCCTCGGTGTGTTCACCGGCATGATGTCCGGGCTGCTCGGCATCGGTGGTGGCGTGATCATCGTGCCACTGCTCGTCGTGCTGTTTGGGGCCAGCGACCTTGTCGCCAAAGGGACCTCGCTGCTGGTCATGATTGCCACCGGGGCATCAGGGACCCTGGCGAACTTGCGACGCAGAAACGTCGATCCGCCCGCGTCACTGGTCATCGGAGCCACGGCCGCGATTGCGACCCCCTTTGGCGTATGGATCGCCTATAGCCTGGATCCCGCGACGGCCAATATCGCGTTTGCGGTCTTCCTCGCGGCGGTCATTATTCGAATGCTGGTCGATGTCTTGTCACGTCAGACAAAATGACGAAACATTGTGCAACCGTTACACCTCTGTGAAGGGTCGCGTTTTTTGCTGACGCGCGTGTTGACTTGGTCTTGTGCGGTTTAGGTGTGTTGTTCATATTTGAAGTAAACAAAAAGTAGCAAAACGTTCAAGTAATTCCGTTATACTCATCGCGGTGCGCCGCCAAGCGCTCTCACACCACACTGGATTTGCAGTGCCGACCCCGGCCCGCAAATCACCACTCACCGCATCGAGGAGGACCCGGTATGTCACGGGTAAGACGTCTCATCCGAGGAACCGGTACGGCAGTCATTGCAGGGCTCGTGCTCTCAGCCTGCAGTAACACTGCTTTCGATACGAATGCCGCAACCAAAGTTTTACAATCCGTAGACGTCAACTTGGATTCAACCGGTGCGATTACCGATGTCGCCGGCCAAGCGGTCTACATCGACGAAATCACCGGCGAGTCCGACAGCAGCGAAGAAAGTTTCGCAGTCGAGGACGTTGTCGACGACTTACCGGTCAGAATTTCCACCCGGTACGAAACCGACGAGGGCACCGGCACGAACCTCGATGACCTCGACGGTCACACAGGGCGAGTCAACATTGAGGTCACCGTTGAAAACCTCACTCTTGATTCCTCCGAACTCACCTACGATGTCGCCGGAGAGTCTCGCCAAACACCCGCGCTCGTTGGCACACCGTTGAGCGTTGCCGGTTCGACGGAACTCGAAGATACGCGGGCCAGTGACATCATTCTCGACGCTGAATCCGGCACCACGACAAACGGTGTCGTCAGCCAAACTTCTGAGGGCGACGCGGTGGTGCAGTGGGGGACTGTCCTGGCTCCACCGCAATCGGAAGCCACAACCACCTTCCAATTAGTGGCCGATGTTGAGGACTTCTCGACACCTGAAATCGACATCGCGGTCCAGGCAGGATTCCACACGGACATGTCCTTCGAGGGCCTGCTGACCTCAACCTTCGACACCAGCGGTAATTCTGATTACGCGATGCAACAGCAAGCCATCGAGCTGGTAGCTGAGGTCAACGATGTGCTCACGCGTGCAGGTACGACCATCACCGATATCCGCACCACGCTTGATCACACGACCGAAACACTCGGTGTGGATGCTGCCGCGCAGCTGAAACAGAACTCCGACGACATGGTGTCGGAGATGGAACGCGTTGGCGAGCAAATGACCGCCCTTGAGTCACAGGTCGACGGCTCCATGACAGGTGCAGAAACCGCGATGAATTCGCAACTGTCCCAGATCGTGGCTTCCATGAACAGCATGATGGGCAACACCGACGCCACTGCACCGCAGCTGATGCAGGGCCAGGGCTGTGCCGCGACCGTTGAAGATTCTGAAATGAACGGTTCGCTATATTCCACTTTCCTCGTACTAGGCGCTCAGCTCGATGGTTATGCGGAAGCTAACGCGGAATGCCGAGATGAAGTAGTCGCAGAGATAACAAATACTCTTGGCCCGGAAGTGCCGGACGCTGAGCAATGCGAAGATAACCCATCGATTACCTGCACCCTTTTCGAAGCTCAGGTGTCTGTCCAAGATTCACTGAGCGAGCTTGTCGAGTCTGGCAAAGAAAACGTCCAAAATCTTGTGGAACAAAAAGTTACCGATGGAGCCCTAGGATTAAGCGTAAAGATCGGTACAAAGATCGATAAGATCCGTACTGAACTCGATTCAATAGAAGAGCGCGAAGATCGGTGGGAAGCCGTCGACGAGGCAATTGAAGATATCAAAGAAATCGGTGGCGATTTCAAAGACATTTACGAACACGGTACCGAGCGACTCGGAATACTCGAAGATCATACAGGGTCCATTCAGAAGCAACACTCCGACATTGCGGATGAACTGTGTAGCCTCATCGACCATAGGAACTCACCGGATGATCTACGACGAAAAGGTCGAAAGATCAATAATATACATGAGGAACTTGTGGGTGAACCGTGCGTGGAAGAACCATCGGAAGAAAACCCAGACGACCCGTCAGATAATCCATCGGAAGATGACCAGTCGTCAGAAGTTCCTTCTGACGAAACCACGCCGGAACCTACCGTTAGCCCCTCAGATGTAGATGAGGGAGTAACAGACGAACCAGCTGTGGACCCAACCGAGACGCCTAGTGAGACTCATACCGAGGACGAGGACGAAGACACGACGCGTGCCGTCTCAGGTCTACAGGAAAAAGACGATTCCCTTAACGCGCAGATGCAGGAACATCTCGATAACGAAAAAGCGGCGTGGGAGGAATTTCTCGTCGAAATAGGTTACGAGGACGGTAAGTTCAAGGACTTCGAAAAGGCATTCGAAGACCTCGAGAATAGCGTTGATGAAGCCAAGGGCGACATAAAGGACGAAGCACAAGCCGTTGACACGGTCGTGGAGAGAATCGATGCCTTCGTGGGTACGTCTGATAACAAAAATGAGGATGACCTCGTGAGCCTGCACGAGAACCTGACGAACCAGTTGGATGAATTGGCTACTGAGCTGGTCGACGACACAAATCAAGAGTTTGACGAATTCGAAAACGAGACCTCACAGAAACTGCCAGAAGACATTGATCGTCAGGTTCGTATCGTTACGGACCGCGTCAACAGTGCACAGGATTCGGTCATCGAATCTTACAACTCCACGATCGCCGGACTGGCGACGACATCGGACGCGGTCATCAACGACACTGCCGATCAGATTGACGAGCAGCAGTCGACGTTGGAGGAACAGCAAGAAGCGACGAGCAGTGCACTCAGTGACAGCACCACTGCGGTCATCGAAGCTATTCACGATAGCACCGCCGCTTCGACGCGTGACCTCGAAGGAGCATCCGCACAGCTTAGTGCCAGCTTGAATAACGTCATCCTTGACCTGGGCGATCCCGATATTCAGGGATCGGGCATTTTGGGTTCGATGTCGGCAAGTTCGGCAATGTCCGATACGGCTGACTACCAGTTGGCCCTGGCCTCTCAACGTGCATCGGGGTATGCGAATGTGCGGTCCGAAGATATCGCTGAGATTATGCTGCGTCAAGCTCAGTTCTCGGCATCCCTCGAGGCCGCGGCCAGCCTGCCGGCATTCCACCTCGATGTTCCATCGGGTGCACGCTCGCAAACGATCTACTCCTTCCGCATCGGAGGTGACGGCTCATGAGTCAGCTCGACCAAGAAGTTGAACCAGACGAAGAAGTCATCGAAGAAGCAGAGACCGCACCGAAGCGTTCCAAAAAGAATATCGCGCTGTTGACGGCGCTATTTGCCGGCGTCATCGTGATTGTGTTGCTGGTGTCGTACCTGGTGCGTGCCAACGCGGATGACGGTCCGGACCCAGTAGCCGTGACGGTCCCAGTGGGGCTGTCTGAGGTTGCCCTGCCGAATAATTCGAAGCTCGGTGTTGTGGTGACGCTGGGTTCCGGGACCACCGAAGGTTCGCAGTGGCAGCAAGCTGCTCAGGGTGCGGTTGTAGCTCAGCAGCGTCTTGAACTGGGCGGCCAAGAGCTCACGCTCATCACCGAAGATGATGGCGGCAGCGCATCAGGCAGCGCCGAAGCGGTCCAGGAACTGATTGATCAGGGTGTCGCTGGCATTATTTACGCAAGCTCCGGCGAGCACGTCGACGATGGACTGGCAGTCGCGCAAGAGGCCGAGGTTCCGGTAATTCTGCCGTACTCGCCAGCACCGCAGGACGCCTCCAATGTGTGGTCCCTGACGCCGACCGCCGGGGAAACTGCGGCGACGCTGTCCACCGAGATCGCGAAGTTCGAGCGGCCATTGCATATCAATGCCGGAGACGACCTTCCGGAGAACATTGAGGTCTCGGACAAGGTGACCTTTACCTCTGAGACCGATACGGATGACTTTTCCGAAGAGATTGCGCTGCGGACCGGTGCCGACCCATACGCTAATGGGGCCTACACCGGTGGGGGAGAAGACGACCAAGCTCCCGCCCCGGTCATCGAGAACCCAGCCGACGTCGTCGTGGTCAGCGGCCCGCCCGTGCTGCAAGCGCACGTCGTGTTCGCGCTGCAGTCAGGCAACGTTTCAGTACCGATCGTGTTGACCGAAGACGCTGTCAGTCCGCGCTTTGACCAAACGCTGATCGAACTCGGTGGTACCGTGTCGTCGAATCTGCGGACCGTGGGTGCGACCTGGGACGACGGCACCGCGCTGGGCACAACGGGCCAGAGCCGTGCAATGTCGGCATTCCTGTCGGCGACCCGACAGTTTGCCAGTGATGAATCGCTGACCAACCTCACCGACGATGCCCCATTTGCTGAAGCAGCGGCCGTGGCCGATGTGCGCGGTCATGATGCCGTCCTGGCCTTCAGTGAAGCACTGGATCGTGCGGGCAACACCGACCCGGTCAAAGTCGCCGAGGAACTCAGCGCACTGGAGCTGGCAGCGGGGAACGGCATCGCCGGACCGGCGCTGGACTTTAGCCAGCCACATGCGCTGACCGAAGAGCCTACTGTGCTGCACGCGTCGTCGCAGCGCCTTGGGCTCCGCCCGACCAACGGTGAGAGCACGGATGTGCTGGTCTGGATTCCCCAGCCCAGCGATGAACAGTAGGTTGACGCGATGCGGTTACTGATCGACCTCGAGGGGTCGCCAGAAGTTATTGATCTGCAGGCTTTCCAGCCGCAGGCCACACTTGCCGACCTTGTCGACTCCGCATTCGGCTACACCCTGGCCGCCGATGAGCAGCTCTACCTCGACCACGTGCCCGTCACCGGCGAAACCGCCATCGAAGACTGTACGATCCTTGAAGGTTCGGTGCTGACGCGAAAACCACCCGAACCCATCCACAATATTGCCGGGTGGAATGTTTCGGTTGCCGCCGGGATTGCGGTCGGAGAAGTCGTGGTGGTGCCCGATCACCGGCCGTTGATCATTGGGCGGGCACCCCAGGCAGATCTGGTGCTGCCAAGCGAAAGTGCCTCGTGGCAGCACTGCACCATCGAACTCGACGGCGAGGGCGTGCTGCTGCGCGATACGGGGTCGACCAACGGCACCTACGTCAACGGGGAAGCCGTCGATGAAGACGGCGTCTTGCTGACCGAGGCCGCAACCGTGCTCGTGGGCGGTGCGGTGCTCAACGTCCAGCCATTCCGCCACGAACCCGCAGCCCCGGCCCCGGGGTCCCTGCAGAACATCACCCCGGCCGCGACGGCCCCGTTCAACCGGCCGCCGCGTCCAGGCCTGCCGCCGAAGCCCGAGGCGATTGAGCCGCCCGAACCCAAGGACGTTCCGGATGCGACCCGGTTTAGCTTGATCACGGTGATCGCCCCGCTGATCATGGCCGGGGTGCTCGTGGTGGTGCTGGGCAACCCGCGGTTCGCGCTGTTTGCGCTGCTGAGCCCGATCATGGCCATCGGAATGTATTTCGAGCAAAAGCGCCGGACCAAAAAGAACCTCGAAGAAGAAGAACAGCGCTTCAGCCAGGCGATCGAAGACTTCGACCAAGAAATTACCGACGCCGCACAGGCAGAGATTCGTCGACGGCACGACCTGATTCCCGACCCGGCGACGGTCATGCGCCGGGTTGCGACCCCGTCAACGTTGATGTGGCAGCGGCGTCCCGACTCACCTGACTACCTCTACTTGCACGCCGGGATCGGCGATGTGCCGTGGAAAGCGGAGCTTGATGACCGCGGGTCGCCGCGCTACCACGACCGGGTACGCAAGGTGCTCGACAAGAGCCAGCTGACGGCCGCGCCCGTGCTCGTGGACCTCAACGACGCCGGTGTCGTGGGGATTGTGGGGGACCGAGACGGTGCACTTGCCCTGGCGCGTAGCCTGCTGGTCCAGGCGACCGTGCACGTGGGCCCGGCGGATCTGAGCGTCGGGGTCTTCTGCGATACCGGCCGCGAAGATGCCTGGGACTGGGCCTCCTGGCTCCCGCATACCAAACAGCCGGGCAGTTTCACGGGTGCTCGGTGGATGGCCAACCAGCGAGATGTCAGTGACGCGATGCTGCGCGGACTGCACGAACGCATCCAGGGGTTACCCTCCGACGGGATGCTGCTGGTCATCGACTCAGAAGTGCTGACCGAAGGCCGCGATTCGCCGGCCCGCGACCTGCTGGGCCACGGCCGTGAACAAGCCGGGGTCCGGGTGTTGCGTCCCGAAGAACGCGAACGACAGGTCAGCGGGATCGTCATCGCGACGACCACCGATCAGCTGCCGGCCGCCTGTACTACCGTGATCGAGGTCGGCCCGGATGCCTCAGCAACGGTCCGGCACCCCGAAGACCTCATCACGGTGGAAAATGTGACCCTGGCCGGCGTGAGCCTCACCGACGCCCAAGAATGCGCCCGGCGACTGGCACAGTTTGAGGACCCCGAACTCGTCGTGCCCGGGGCATCGCTGCCGTCCCTGGTGCGGCTGCCCGAACTGCTGGGCGTCGACGAACTCAACGCGACCACCATCCAAGAACTGTGGCGCTCACCAGGTATGTCGACACCCGTGGGGTTGGGCGAAAAGGGCCCGTACAGCATCGATATCGTCAAAGACGGCCCCCACGGACTCGTCGGCGGGACGACCGGGTCCGGGAAATCCGAGTTCTTGCGCTCGCTGATCGCCGGGCTGGCGGCACGCAACAGCCCCGAAATGCTGAGCTTTATTCTCATCGACTTCAAGGGCGGTGCCGCGTTCAAGGCCGCCGAACGGCTCCCGCACACCATCGGGACCATCAGTAACCTCGACGAGCAACTGGCCGACCGTGCCCTGCGCGCACTCGAGGCCGAGATGGAACGCCGCCAGCGACTCTTTGCCCAAGCCGGCGAAGACATCGACAACCTGCCGGCCTACCTGGCGACCAACCCGCCCGAGCCGCTGCCGCGCCTGCTGCTGGTCATCGACGAGTTCGCGATGCTGGCCAAAGACTTTCCCGACGTGCTGGCCTCACTGGTCAGTGTCGCAGCGGTTGGCAGGACGTTGGGCGTCCACATGATTCTGGCAACCCAGCGGCCCGCCGGGGTCGTCAACGACGACATCCTGGCCAACACCAACCTCCGGGTTGCCCTGCGCGTCCAAAGCCGCGAGGACTCGACCAACGTGATCGGTGTGCCCTCGGCATCCAGCATCGACCGGTCCCAGATGGGCCGGGCCTACATCAAACTCGGCCAGGACGACATCACTCCGGTCCAGACCGCCCTGGTCACCGGCAAAGCCCAAGAGCACATCACCGAAAAGGTCGAACTCCGCGACGTCGGACTCTTCGGCCAACTCATCGCACGTCCCACCGCCGGGGTCCCGAAGCAGACCGAAACCGACGAAAACGATCTTGACCTACTCATTGACGCGGTCATCGACGCCAACGACGCCGCCGGTCTAGCACCGCCGCGACAGGTCTGGCCCGAAGCACTTGGCGAACGCGTCCGCCTCGACGGCTACGAGCCCGACCCGGCCCACGATGACGGGGTGCGTCCCGTGCCTGCCGTCGGGGGAGTACAGCGCGGCGTCGTGCAGGTCGCACTGGCCGATGAGCCGGATCTGCAGCGCCAGTCGGCCGCCGGGTGGGACATGCGCGAAGGTAACCTCATGCTCATGGGCGTGCGCGGCAGCGGGACCACCACCACGCTGACCACCATTGCGCTGGCGCTTGCCGAAGCCACCTCACCGGCCGACCTCGACATCCTGTGCCTCGACGTTGGGGCCAAGGACCTCGCCCCGCTGCAAGGCCTGCCCCATACGGTCGCCTACGTCGGTGCCGGACCGGGTGCGAAAGAACAACAAGTCCGGTTCATGCGGTATCTGCGCACCGAATTTAACCGTCGACGGGAAGCCTCGACCCGTCAGCGCGACATGGTCATCTTGTTCGACGGGCTGGCAACGTTCAAAGACGAGTTCAGCGACTTCGAGGGCCAAGAACACCTCGAAACCCTCTATCGGGTCTACACCGACGGCCCGGCGGTCGGCATGCACTTCGTTGTGACAACCACCCGGGCCAAGGCGATCCCACCGGCCATGGACGAGGTCACGATCCAGCGCTGGGTTTACCGCCTGGCCGACGCCTACGACTACTCGGCCCTCGGGGTCAAGGGCAAAAACGTACCGGCCGAGATGCCCGGCCGCTGCGTCGACGTCAACACCCTGCTCCAAATGCACATCGCGACCCCCGACCAGGGGCTCGAGGCCGCCATCACCCAAGCCGCGCAGCAGTGGGCCCACGTCGCACCAAAATCCGATGTCATCGGCACCTTGCCGGATAACGTAGCCGCCGCGAGCCTGGCCTCGAACCTGGACCTAACCCAGGAGCCGTGGCGCATTCCGGTCGGTATCGCCGAAGATACCCTGCAACCAGCCATGCTCGAGGTCTTTGAAGAAGAACACATCCTGATCGCCGGGCCAGCACGCAGCGGCAAATCCAGCCTGCTGTGCGCCCTCGCCGAACTGCTGTTGCACGCGCCGACCGACCAGCGGCCCGCAGTCTGGGGGATCTCGAATCGTCGCTCATCGCTGGGCAATCTCCCGCTGGATAAGGTCGCGGTTACCTCCGACGAAATCCCCGGCATGCTTGCGATGCTGCGGTTAGAAACCGGGCCGGTCTTTTTGCTCATCGACGATGCCGAACGCGTCGACGACACCGACCAGTCCATTGCCGGGCTGCTGAACTCGACCAGTCCACGGGTGTGTGTGATCGCTGCCGGCCGCGCGGGCGATCTGCGCTCGCAATACGGGCACTGGACAAAACAACTTTCGAAATCTCGTTGCGGTGTGCTGCTGCAACCCGATGTGGATTTCGATGGTGACTTGATTGGTGCGCGGCTCCCGCGTCGTGCACCGGTGGCACTGACCACCGGACGAGGTTACGCCGGTGTCGGCGGTGGCGTCACACTCGTCCAGTCGATGAGCCCCACCGATCAGGTGCACCCACCTGATCAGATCGTCGAAGCGACGACCCACAATCCGTTTCGTGGAAGTGCCACGGAATTGACGCATGTCAAGGAGTAACAATGCACACATCACGCACCGCGGTCAAGAAAGCCACTGCCCTGGCGGCCCTACCCTTCGTCGCGGCCCTGAGCCTGTCGGCCTGTGGGAACGAAGAGCCAGAAGAAACGGCCTACACCCAGAGCGAGAACGGCATCGAGATGACGCTGACCTACACCCACGTTGGCGATGAGGTCGTCAAACAAACCGCGAGCAACGTCATTGACTACGAAGCGGCCGGTTTCGGTACCAAAGAACAGGCCCAGGAGATCCTTGATCCGCTGCTGGCCGAGTCCGACGGAATTGAAGGCTACGAGGTCGTCATGGAATACGGTGAAACCACCGCGACCGAAGAAGTCACCATCGATTACGAAGTTATCGACATGGCAGAGCTGCAAAACATCCCGGGCTTTGAAGGCTCCGCGAACCTCGAAGATGCTGACTACATCAGCCTCGAAGAAAGCCGCGACATCCTTGAATCACAGGGCTTCACCGAAGTCGAATAATGCGCTGCACGACTGTTCCCAGCCCGGCAGGTGGCGATGCCTGCCGGGCTGGGGCGTTGTGACAGAGAAATGAGGAGCCGATGCAAGCCAAGAACATGAAGTGGGCCGTGCTGCCGTTTATCGTTGCCCTGAGCCTGACCGCCTGCGGACAACAGGACTCAAACGCGACAGCTGAGCCGGAATTCGTGCCGCTCGCGCAAGAGGAGACAACTGATGCGCCAGAGCGGGATGTCCCCGAAACGTCTGCACAGGACGCCACTGAGACGGTGTATGAACTCAACACCGCCGATATGGAAGCGACCTCAACCTTCGTCCACGTCGGAGACAAAATCCTGACCCAACACGGAGTCAACGTGACATCTTACGAGGCTTTCGGATTTGATGGCGAAGAAGAGGCCCGGGCGGTACTGGAACCGCAGTTGGCTGAGCTCAATGCGCTCGACCACTACGAGCACACGGTGGAATACGGCGAAACGCATATGACCGAAGAATACTTCGCGGACTACGAGGCGATGGACCCCGCCGACGTCGTAAAGCTGCCGGGGATGGATGCGTTAGATACGACCGAAGACGCTGACTATTACAGCCTGGCACAAACCGTCGATGAACTTGAATCCGCCGGCTACACCAAGGTCCAGTAGCTAGTCGGTTTCGTCCGCTTCAGACTCGGGGTTATTGCGGAAGTAGTCGTCACCGGGGATCACTTCGCGCTGTGCCCGGCGTTCGTTTTCCTCCAGCCCTAATTCCAGGGCGTTGCCAGGTGCACACCACGAGGTTGCGCCCACCCGGTATCGCCCGGAGCCGGGGTCGTTGGTATTAAAGCTTGCTTTACGCACTGGCCCTCCGGTGGCGTAGACCCGCGGCGAAACGACACCTTCCTCGACGATGTTCACGTCCATCCCGAGGCTTTCCCAGTGCTCGGCCACCACGTACACATCAGCATGCAGGTCTTCGGAACGGTCGTCGGAATATACCGTGTACGCGTAGTACGCGCCGTCTTCACCGCCACCCAGGCTGCATTCTCCTGGCCAGGGCCCACCGGCTTTCGAGGACCAGCCTTCGGCAGCAAGCAGCTCCGTCGTCTCAGTGACCACTTCGATGGGGTCTTGGCGGGCTTGTTCAATGGTATAGGTGGCGTTCACGGTTTCCTCCGAAGTCGATGTACACCCGGTCACCATGGCGGCACAGCACAGGAATCCTGCTGCTGTGCGGGTTCTCAAATGTGATGTCAGGTGTTGCATGAAAAAGTATCCTGCTGTCTTGGCGTGCTGCACGGGCCTACTGGGAGAGATTGTTCATCCACGGTCCGGTGATCGGCGGTGGAATCGGGACCGGGTGCCGAGTAATAATATGCTTGCCGAGGTCTTTGGAGTGTTCCCAGCGGTCATGTAGCTCGATGAGGTCTTGTTGGATCGGGGTTGGCTCACGGGGAATATACGGGCTCAGCTCATCAAGTTGCTGATTCACCGCATACCCGACGTTGTCCATGGCCTCGGTGCCTTGGTCGAAGTGGCCGTTGCCCTCCCCGTTGGCCAGGGCTTTATGGGTCGTGACCGGGCTGCCGACCTCTTCGGTGTTGGTGTCCACGCCAAACCGGGTGGCACCAAATGCGTGATCCATCGGATCCACGTGGCGCACGATGCTGGCCTCTCGGCCCAGCCTAGCCCAGGCGTCGCCCTCTTGAGCTTCGAATCCTAGTGCTGAAACTCCAGGTTCATCTGCTTGTTCGTCAAGCTCTTCAACCACCGGGATGATGTCGCGAGCTTTGCCGGCGTAAACGTTGTCGGCGTTGAGATCACTGACATGCGTAATGTGGTTGGGCATACCCGGTGAAGCCAGCATGACGGCATTCTCCACGTGAACCCGCGGATCGGCGAGAGCAAACGCCATTGTCGGTGTGCCGTAGGAGTGGCCGACCACGGTCTTTTGCGGGGGATCATCACGACGGACCGCATCGACACCTTGAAGGGCCTTGGCGAGTCGATCTCCGCCAATTTTTGCGTGTCGATTCCCTAAGACCGCTAACGATCCGGGTGCCATCGGAGGCGCTTCATAATCCAACCACGCCACGGTGGCGACGTCCTCTCGTTGACCGGCGATACTGTCATGCAGGTTGCCGGAAGCGTTCGTCCAGCCGTACATGTCTTTTGTACTGCTTCCCATCCCGGCAACGTTATACGTCACATCACTGGCGGTGTCTAAGTCGCCCAGCGCCAGAGCCGCAAGTGGTGGCTCGTCGAAAGTATAGGAGACCAGGGATGTTGCACTCCCGTTGAACTCATGTGTCGATAAGGTCTCGAGCTGGTTGAGGATCCCCGCGAGTTCTTCGAGTTCAGCAAGGCGCTGTCCGTGGTGGTCTTCTGGCTGGTGTTTCATCAACTGTTCTAGGGCGTCAATCTCCTCGGCAACGAACGTAATGTCGTTTTGCAGAGCCTGGGCATTGGCCTGGGCGCGGGCGTGATACGGCAGCCCTTCGAGATTGCCAAAGAGTTCTGGAAGCTCCTTCAGCAGCATGTCTTGCTGGGCGGTGTGACCGGTGGCGGACATGGTATTCCACCAGTCATTGATGGCCACCGGATCCATCAGCTGCAGTTGGTTGACTAATGCTGGGGACCTGTTGAAGAGCAGGGTGAGCTCAAGTTCGTCTTTGGAGGCCAGAGCGTCTAAGAGCTGTTGGTCGGACATCGCGGGGGCAAGTGCAGAAAACACCAGCCCGTTGAGCACGCTATTGAGGACACCCACGCCGGTGCCCGCAACTTCAAATGCGTCAGCGACATAGTCGATCCACCGGGCGTTGATTTCACACTGTTGGAGGTAGTCTTCGAATCCGCTCAGCAGGGTAAACGAATCGACGTCCACCCAGGAACAAGAGCTGCGGAAGGCGGACCAAGCCGAGCGGAGTGCGGAGAGTTCCTCTGCGAGCATCCTGTTACAGATCCGCGCGGTGGCTACAAATCCCCGTAATCGATTTGGCCGGGCGGAACTGACCGATTCGGAACCCCCGGCCACGGTGCGAACCCGTGAGCTCGCGCTGAAATCTGCACTGATCGTGGGTCGCGGATGAGGCGTCTCAGACGGCTTGGTCAGACGTTGCAGAAACGTCGGCTCCGTCAGTGCGTCCCAAGCCGTAAGATCATCAAGACGTTGTTGTTCTTCCTGCGCTCGGATGCGGGCGAGGTTGACTTGCGTTTCGAGATTTAACAGCGCAAAGACCAGGGTCTTGCTGTCTGTAGCTGCGGTGTCAACGGTTTGAGTAAAAAGTTGGGCGTAGGGGCCGGCGAAATCTTCGATTGCCGCTTCAACCGCAGCGGTGCGCTGTTGGTCCTGGTGCTGAATACGGTCTTGAGCTTGTTCAAGGGCGGTCATGAGCTGATCGGCTGCTGCTTCATCGAAAGCAAGAACACCCATGGAATCGGGTCATCCGAGGTAATTCACGAGCTGACGCTCATGAGGTGATGATGATTCACTGACTTTGAGTCTGTCAGGAACGGTCAGCAGCGTTTCCTATGTGACGTGCGCCGGTATCCCGTCTAATCTCGCGTCGTGATGCTCAGCGGGGAGCTTTGCAGACTCGTGAAGTTACCGACGGAGGCATGGATGCGGCATTCGGGGGTGACCGACAGGGCCGTGACCGTCAACCCGTCAGATGAGACGCCGACCGCACCGGCGCAGTTATCCGAAAATCGGACCCCGTTTTCACCGCCGGCCACGTCTTGGAGCATTTGCGAGGGTGATCCGGAGGAGGGGCTTTGGTAGAGCGGGTTCAGCTCATCGGCGCCACTGGGCCAGACCGGTATGAGCGTGATGGGCAGCGGGGTCTGCGAGACGGTTCGCGACGGGGTTTCGACCTGAATGTCTTGCAGCCGCTGGACCGGATAGGCCGTGGATGAGCTCTCTGGGTTGTGCAAAGCTTCGGTTGTCGAGGTCGCGGCCTGATCCAACCATTCGTTGAGTTCAGCCTGGTCAGCGACACTACCGGGCAACGTCGCCCTCAGGGTCACTTGACCGTTGGCTGGGATCTCCAAATCGGCTAACTGCCAGCCACATTCGGCTCGTAATCCCGTGCTCGATGAAGAATGTTGTGTTGCTGTGACACCTTCCCAGGTCACCGGTGGGCATGCTGACGCCTCCTCACCGGCAGCGGGCAGCACCTCGAGGAATTCGCCCGCCAGGGGAGCGTGCTGTGCCGCGTACGTGTACTCGACTGTGATGTGCCCGGCCTCAGGGTCAAACTCGGCCTCGCGTGCCACAGAAAACCCGGTGGGCAGAGCCTGATCCTGCTGGGCAGCCTGCACGATATCTTCGGAAGCCACCGAGGTGCCACCGTCTTGACCGCTGAACAACCAGAAGCCACCGAACACCAGGGCCACAAGCAGCACCAGGCCAGAAGCACCCAGCAGCACGTTCTTTTTCGTCAGCCACGCGAACTTGTCTGGTGTGTCTTCGGGGGAATCGTCATCATCGTCAGGTGTTTCTGGGAGTTGAGGCACCCGCATGGGGCGCACCACCGTGTGTTGCGGTGCAGCACCCAGGTGCGGGGCAGCTTCGGCGACCGTCGACTCGACCTCGGGGGCCGGATCGGTGCCATCGAGCAGGTCGCTGCGGACAACCGTCTGGGGCCGTTCGATCTCGTGGAAGTCTTGGGTTTCTGCAGCCGGGGGGAGCGCCGGCAGCTCACCAAACGTTTCTGCTAGTCGACGCATGGACGCGGCGGCTTCGGCTGCTGTGGGGCGATCCCGGGGATCCTTGGCGAGTAACTCGTTGAGCCCTCGCCACAGCTCGCGCGGGACATCGAGCTCGGGCGGCAGAGCGGTGACGTGTCGGTAGGCGACGGTGAAATCGGTGCCGGGACCGGCAAACGGGGTGCGTCCGGAGAACAGCTCATAGAGCAAGATCCCGGTGGAATACACATCCGCGGCAGAAGTCGCATGACCCTGACTAATGATTTCGGGGGCCATATAGTGCGGTGTGCCGAGCATCCCGGAGGTCTGTCGCTGACGTGCACTGACGACCGCGGCGATCCCAAAGTCAGTGACTAAAACGTGCGCGGCATCGTCGTGGGCGGCGGTGTCGGAAAGTAAAACGTTGTCTGGCTTGATATCGCGGTGTGTGATGTCTTGTCGATGGGCGGCAGCAAGTGCATCAAAAATCTGCGCAGTCAGCCCTAATGCCTGTGCTGCGGGCAGTGGGCCGCGCGCTGCCAGCAGATCGCGCAGCGTGCCACCAGCGATGTAATCCATGACAATCGCCAGCGTGGCACCTTCAACGACCAGATCTCGGACCGCTACGATATGGTCGTGGCGCAAGCCCACGAGTACGGAGCGCTCGCGGATAAACCGTTCGACGACTTCGGGGTCGTGGGCGTGTTCGGATTTGAGCAGCTTTGCCGCAAACTGCTGCTGATCGCGCGAAGATTCGGCCAGCCACACATCACCGACCGCTCCGGCGCCGATGTGTTCGACAAACCGGTACGATGCGCCAAGCGCGTCACCGGGTTGCGGAATCGACATGCGCCGCCTCTTTCTCCCACACGGTAGTCATAGCCCTACGAATCGTACCAACGCGACCGGGAGCCGACACTTACATGACCGAAATGGCCTCGTATATTGGCAGGGCTTAGTGCGGCACCATGAAACATGTTTTGTTCATATTTGAAGTGTTTACCTGGTGTTAAGGTAGTGGGATGTCATCTTGTGACATGCGGCGGCATTGGTGGAAAATCTTTGCTTTCGTAGAGGGTGCCCAACAACTGGGTGACTCACGATTTCCGTCTCAAGGAGAGCTTACATGTCCACCACACGCGTTCTGTCTACCGAAGAAGCGAAGACCGCGATTCGCCAGATCCAGAACATCATCAACGGCGGTTTTACCGACCAGATCACTCAGCTGCACAGCCAGGGCACGATCCTGTCGGATCCCAACGTCTGGGATGGCCCGCTGGCCGCAACCTTCCGCGGTTCAACCTGGCCCGAGACCAAAGCTGCTTTGGACAACGCCAAAGATCAGCTCGAACAGCTGCGCACCCAGCTCGACAAGATCTCCCAGGACATCTTCACCGCAGGTGGCGGCGCCTAAGCACGAAAAACCTCCCTCATATCGGCGCACCCCAACCTATGGGTGCGCCGATATGAGTCGTGATCACACCTCCCACAACTCACTACGACCACTGGCCATAAAACCTCAGAAGGCGAGACCACTATGTCGGGCATCGGCGGTAATGACCCCACGGGCTATAACTATGACGCAGCGGATACGCTCAAGCGCCGCATTGACTCATTAGCATCTCAACTGGATAGCCAGGCTGGTTCTCGAGCCCGCCTGGTGACCAGAGCATTAGACGAATTCCGTGGATACTACTCCGAGGTCTTTCAAAGTAACGCCGAGGCCGCCTCGACCAGCCGGGAAGAACTCGTCTCCTCGCTGCGCAGCCTGTCCGGGTTCGTGACCGAACTCAAAGAGGCTGCACAAGCTGAAGATGATCGCCGGGAAGCCGCTCGCGCCTGGGAACAACGCCAACGCGAACGCGAAGAATCCTTCTGGAAAGGTGCTGCTCACGAGGTCGGGACGTTTCTGAAACTGGTGGAGGACGATCCGCCACCCAACGACGCTGAGCCCGCACCGCACCTGTCTTCTGACGCTGTGACCGTCAAAGTGCGTGAAGTCCCGGCTCCGACAGGTAACTCCTCAACTTCATCCGCGCTGCCCGCTGATCTGCGCAGCTTCGAAACCGGCATTCGGGATCTCGATGATGAACTGGCCACCGGGTTTGCTAATTTTGAGTCTGCCCTGAGTTCCTATGAAGCCACCTGCAACGGCCGCTGGGGAACACTGAGCGCACAACAACTCGTCATAGCGATGCGCGAGTGGTTGCGCGGCAATGAACAGGACGCCAATTGGGCGGCCGAAGTTGCCCAAGCATTTGAA
The DNA here is from genome assembly GCA_036516155.1 of Yaniella sp. Taxonomy (GTDB): domain Bacteria; phylum Actinomycetota; class Actinomycetes; order Actinomycetales; family Micrococcaceae; genus Yaniella. Next base: position 3,355 of record DATBUK010000083.1, on the reverse strand, counting down.
GACGCCGGGGGTTCCGGTGTCATCACGATCGCTGACGCTTCAATCGCGGCCGCGTTGGCCTCTGCCGGGGTCGACGCCCACCGCAACGACTTCACCATAGGCCCGCTCGCGGCCATTGGGACCCCGCCAACCAACGGTTTCGCCGACGACCCGGTCAACACCGCCACCGGCAACTTCCTCGAACCAGAAACCGACCTGAGCTTTGCCGGTGCTGCCGAGTCGCTAGTCTTCACTCGGATGTACAACACCCTCGACACCCGCACCGGCGCTTTTGGGCTGGGCTGGTCATCGATTATCGACATCCGACTCGAACTTGATGAAGAAGGCGCGAACTTCGTCCTCGACGACGGGCGCACAGTCGAGTTCCCGCGTGCCGGCACCGGCTGGGACCGCGGGGTCGGCGAAAACTACTGGCTGCACGAAGTTGAGGCAGCAGCGTTTCGTCGCGCCGACTTCACGTCGTTCGGCGACCGTCTCCTGGTCGTCACCGATAACGCCGGTGGCTGGTGGGCCTTCACGCTGGCGGGCACGTGGCTTGGGTATGGCACAGGCCCCGGGACGGCCGTGACCGTCGAGCGCGACCACACCGGCCACGTGACCGGGCTGCGTCACGAATACGGCAGGTTCCTCGACATCGAATACGTCGAGGATCGCGTTGCCAGCGTGCACGCCTCCGATGGTCGGCGCGTCGAATACCTGTACGACGACCAGCGCCGCCTGATCGGTGTGACCGATCCGGTGGGCACCCGCACCTACCGATGGAATGCCGCCGGGCTCATCGATAAGGTCACCGCGGCCGACGGTGTCGTCGAATGTGAAAACTTCTACGACGACCAGCACCGCGTGATCCGCCAGCTGACCCCCTATGGCCGAAGCGTACGCTTTGCCTACCTGCGCGGCCGGGTCACGTCCGTGTCGACCGATGACGGAACCGGCGCGAATACCTGGATCGCCGACCGGAAGGGCCGGGTCGTGGGCATTATCGATGCCGACGGCCAGCGCCAATCAATGGCCTATGACGGCCACGGCAATATCGTCTCGGTAACCGACCGCGACGGGCAGGTCACCGTCCACGCCTATGACAACCGTGGCCGCAAGATCCGCACCGTCACCCCCGAGGGTGCAGACATCACCTACGGCTACGACGAGCACGACCGCGTCACGACCGTCGTCACTGCGACCGGGGGCGTTGTCGAATACGAGTACGCCGATGTGCTCGATCGCAACCCGTCGGTGTTGATCGATTCGGTGGCCGGCCGAACCGAGCTGAGCTGGGATAACGGTCTGCTCGAGCGCGTCGTCGACCCCGAAGGCGTGACGCTGTCGTTCAGCTACGACGACCACGGCGACCTCATCGGGGTGACCAACGCGCTCGGTGACACCGCGACGCTGGTCCGCGATCAGGCCGGGCGCATCGTCGAAGCGATCTCGCCGCTGGGTGCGACCACCAAGTACCACTATGACGCCGCTGGCCTGCTGGTCTCGCGCGAAGACCCCGACGGTGCCATCTGGCGCTACGAGCACGGCGCAGGCGGCAGAATCACCGCCGTCATCGACCCAATGCACGCGCGTACCGAACTCGAATATGGTGCCCACGGGGAACTCAGCGCCATCACCGATCCACTTGGCCGCACCCTGACCCGCGACTTTGACGAATTCGGCAACCTCGCCCAGGTGATCCTGCCCGATGGGGCCGAATGGGGCTTCACCCACGACGCCCTGTCCCGACTGCGTGAAATCACCGACCCGGCTGGCAGCGTCTGGCGTCGTGACTACGACATCAACGGCGAGCTCGCCAGCGTCATCGACCCGACCGGAGTCCGGGCTGACGCGGCACGCAACCGCGCCGACGGCATCTCGACGGTCACCAGGGCCTTCGAACGCACCACGATCGACGCTGACGAATACGGCCGCCCCATCCGAGTCGCCCAGCCCGACGGCAGCGAAGAACTCGTGACCTATGACGCGTGCGGTCGCCCCGTCGAATTCATCGACGGCAACGGCGGACTCACGAAACTCCGCCGCAACCTCGCCGGGCGCATCACCGCGATTACGACGCCCGCCGGGCGGACCACCCGCTACGAATACGACGCGTGTGGCCGCCCCGCGGTCGCCATCGACGCGGCCGGAGGCCGAACCGTGGTCACCTATGATGCCGATTCGCGTGTCATCGCCCAGACGAACCCGGCCGGCGACATCACGACCATTGACTACGACCTCGCAGGTCGCGTAGTACGCGAACACACCCCGGGCGGCCTGACGGCCCGCTACCGGTACGACAAGCTCGGCCGACTCATTGCGGTCCACGATTCCCGCTACGGCCAGCGCGCGTTCCGCTATGACGCGGCCGGTCAACTGATCAAAGCCATCAACGGTCTCGGTGGCGTCACGCGCTACGAATACGACGAGCGCGGCCGCATGGTCAAAATGATTGATCCTGCCGGGGGCGTCACCACGCGCACCTACACCCAGTTGGATCAGGTTGCTACCTCGACGGATCCACTGGACCGGACCACGACCGCGACCTACGATCCCGCCGGACGACTGCTGACCCAGACCGATCCCGACGGCAACGTGACCGAATGGGTCTACAACGCGGCCGGCACCATGACCGGCATCAAAGTCAACGGGCGCTGGATATCCCAGGTCTCGAGCGATCTCGCGACCCGCACCCGGACCATCACCGATAGCACCCGCGACGACGCGACCGTCATCCACTACCTGACCTATAACCGCATTGGGCAACTCATCGAGCGCGAAACCGAGATTGACGGTCAGCCCACCACCACCCGGTGGGAATACGACGCCGATGGCCTGCGCACCGCTTTCGAAACCGCCGACGGGGGCCGCACCCAGTACGAGCGTGACATGCTCGGCCGGATCACCCAGCTCACCCACCCGACCCTGGGTGAGGTACACCTGTCCTATGACGCCGCCGGCAGACTGACCGAAGCCCGTGCGGCCGACCAAACCCAGACCTGGGAATACGACGATGGGTTCCCGGTCGCCCACACCCGCATCGATGCCGCGGGCGTTGATGTCACCCGGATTACCCGGGATCACACCGGGCGCATGACCAAGCTGCAAGGCGCCGATGGCACCACGACCTACGAGTACGACGACGCCTGCCAACTCGTTGCCGCCACCGGCCCCGCCGGGATACGCATGTGGAGCTATGACGCGGCTGGTCGTCTGGTCGCTGAGACCACCCCGGACGGTCAACGGACCTTCCACTACGACGTCGCCGGCCAATTGGTCCGGCGAATCGAACCGGGCGGACAAACCATCGAATACCAGTACGATGGGCAGGGCCGACGCATCCGGGCCACCTCGCCCGAGCGCACGACCGATTACA
>DATBUK010000082.1:0-2001 GCA_036516155.1 Yaniella sp. | reverse complement strand
CTCGACAAGTACTTTCAGATTTCCCAGCGTGGTTCGACTCTTGGCGCTGAACTCCGCGGCGGTCTGGCCACCTTCTTAGCGATGAGCTACATCATCGTGCTCAACCCGCTGGTGTTATCCGGCGCTGACGGTTCCGGCGGTGAACTCGGCATCTCGGCCGTGGCAGCCTCCACCGCTCTGATCGCTGCTGTCATCACGGTGCTGATGGGCATGTGGGCCAATCACCCATTCGGTTTGGCGGCAGGTCTGGGCGTCAACGCACTGTTGGCCATTACGATCGCCACAACACCGGATCTGACCTGGCCCGAGGCCATGGGATTGGTGGTCATCGCCGGGCTGGTCATGGTCGTCTTAGTCCTCACCGGATTCCGTACCGCCGTCTTTCGTGCGGTGCCCGATGCGATCAAGACCGGCATCGTCGTTGGCATCGGCTTATTCATTACCCTCATCGGGCTGGTGAATTCGGGGTTTGTGCGCCGCGTCCCCGACGCCGCCGGCACCACCGTCCCGCTGGGACTGGGCATCGACGGTGAACTCGCCGGCTGGCCAGTCCTCGTCTTCGTCCTCGGGCTGTTATTGACCGCCATTCTGGTCGTCCGCAAAGTTCCCGGCGCCATCCTCATCGGCATCGTCGTCTCGACGATTTTCGCCAACATTGTCGAAGCCGTCTTCAACATCGGGCCTTCGGTAGATGACGCCGGCAACGTTAACCCCGAAGGCTGGAGCCTTGTTGCGCCTTCACTCCCCGGCTGGAGCGCCCCCGATCTAAGCTTGCTGGGTGAATTCTCCTTTGGCGCATTCTCCTCGATCGGAGCCATCGCGGCGTCACTTTTAGTTTTTGCGATCCTGCTGTCCGTGTTCTTCGACGCGATGGGCACCTCGGTGGGCTTGGCACGCGAGGCCGGCAACGTCGATAAGGTCGGCAACATCCCGAACCTGCACCGAGTGCTATTAGTTGATGCCCTCGGTGTGTCTGCCGGTGGTGCAGGCTCAGCCTCGTCAACTCAGATCTTCGTCGAATCCGGCACAGGTATCGGTGAAGGTGCCCGCACCGGGCTGGCATCGGTCGTCACCGGCCTTCTCTTCCTAGCCGCAATGTTCCTGACCCCGTTGATCTACCTGGTTCCCTTCGAAGCCGTTGCCCCCGCGTTAGTCATCGTCGGGTTCATGATGGTCTCCCAAGTCACCCAAATCGACTGGAACGATATGGGTGCGGCCATTCCCGCCTTCTTGACCTTCGCGCTGATGCCCTTCACTTACTCGATCGTCAACGGTATCGGCGCCGGGCTGATTGCCTATGCCGTCATCCGGACCGGACAGGGCCGCATCCGCGAGGTGCACCCGCTGCTGTGGGTCGTTGCCATCGCGTTTGTGTTCTATTTCGGCATGGGTGTCTTTGAGAACCTGCTCGGCTTGTAAATCCCTATAGTGGAGACCATGACTGCTACCCCTCCAAAAGCCACCAGAAAACCTGTGACGACCGTGCATCACGGTGTCGAACTCGTCGATGAGTGGGACTGGCTCAAAGACCCTGATAACCCCGACACCATCGCACACCTGAACGCGGAAAACGCCTATACCGACGCCGTCACGGCTGATCAGCAGGCGCTGCGGGAAACGATCTTCGCCGAGATCAAATCCCACACCGTTGAAACCGACATGTCGGTGCCCTCTCGCATCGATGACTGGTGGTATTTCACGCGCACCGAAGAAGGCGCCCAGTACAGTGTGCACTGCCGAGTACCTGTCGTGGATGATTCCTGGGAGCCGCCACAGATTCAACGCGGTGAGCCGCTCGAGGGTGAACAGATCATCCTCGACGGCAACGTGGAGGCCGACAAGGTCCCGTTCTTTTCTCTGGGCGGGATGACGGTCTCCCCCGACGGCAACCTCCTGGCCTATCTCGTCGACGAAACCGGTGATGAGCGTTTCACCCTCCGGGTCCGAGACTTGCGCACCGGTGAGCAACTGCCCGATGAAATCTCCGGCCTGGCCTACGGG
>DATBUK010000081.1:0-8239 GCA_036516155.1 Yaniella sp. | reverse complement strand
GTACCAATACCAAAGGCCAGTGCACCAAAGGCGCCGTGGGTTGAGGTGTGGGAGTCGCCGCACACCACGGTGGTACCGGGCTGGGTCAAGCCAAGCTGTGGGCCGACTACGTGGACGATGCCTTGTTCGGCGTCGCCCAAGGAGTGCAGGCGGATGCCGAATTCTTCGGCGTTGGTGCGCAGTGCTTCAACCTGTTTGCGTGAGGTCGGCTCGGCGATCATCTCGTTGATGTTCATAGTTGGCACGTTGTGGTCTTCAACGCCAATGGTCAGATCGGGGCGCCGTACAGGGCGGCCGGCGAGGCGCAGCCCTTCGAATGCCTGCGGTGAGGTCACTTCGTGCACCATGTGTAGGTCAATGTAGAGCAGGTCGGGTGTCTGAACGTCACCTTGTTTTTCACCTTGAACTACTACGTGGTCATCCCACACTTTTTCAGCCAATGTACGGGGCGTACTCATGGAGTGGCTCCTACTTTCATCCGATCAAAGAACTAACGCTATTAATCTCGCACTTGAGAAAATAATTTGCCAAAGCAAGGTCTAATGTGTCTCAATAGGTGAGATGAGAATATCATAGTTTGAAATATGCAGCAGATTTCTTGAGGTGCCATTCATGGACAATCCGTCCGGTGTTGGAGTGATTGACCGCTCCATCAAAATCCTGTCGCGGCTTGAAGAAGGGCCCGCGACTCTACTGGAATTGGTTGAAGCCACCGATATTGCGCGCCCAACGGTGCACCGTTTAGCTGCTGCGCTTATTCATCATCGCATCGTGGCGCGTGACGAAGCCTCCCGGTACGTTTTAGGCAAACGGCTGAATGAGTTAGCCACCGCGGCCGGTACAGATCGACTCACGACATTGGCCGAACCCGTACTGAACTGGTTGCGCGAAACCACTGGTGAGTCAGCCCAGATTTTCCGTGCCTATGGTCAGAGCCGGGTGTGCGTTGCCTCGGTGGAGCGTCCCGTGGGTCTGCGAGACTCGATTCCGGTGGGCACCGAATTCTCCATGAAGGCCGGATCCGCCGCCCAAGTGCTGTTGGCCTGGCAAGATCATTTATCGCTGGCCGGTGGGCTGCAAGAGGCCGCATTTTCGTCGGCCACATTGGCCTCGGTGCGTCGTCGCGGCTGGGCCCAGTCGGTCGGCGAGCGCGAAGCCGGCGTAGCTTCAGTTTCGGCACCGGTGCGGAACGGACAGGGTCCAGTCATTGCTGCGATCTCAATATCTGGTCCGGTCGAACGGCTCACGAGAAATCCCGGCAGGTATCACGGCGCCACGCTGGTGACTGCTGGCAACCGGTTGAGCAAGATTTTGGAGTACGACGGTTAGAAGTGGTCCCACCCGGTGACTTCAGGCCGGTGCTGCGGTTCGGTGGTCAGAGTACCGACGAGATCCCAACCTGCTGGAACCTCGAGCGCTGGATTGAGTACCGCCAATAAACCGTAGTCCTCTCCCCCGGTGAGTACCCATTCATGGGGATCTAGGCCATAGCGATCAGCGACATCCGCTAACTCGGCGGCCTTCCTAGCCGCCCAGTCAGGATCAATATGGGCATGCAGGCCGTTAGCGGCTGCTAGCCGGTCAGCATCGGTCAAGATACTGTCTGAAACATCCATCATCGCCGAGACTTTCCCAACCACCTTGGGGCCTTGGGACAGCGGAGGTCGCGGTCGCAGAAATCCCCGGAGAGCCTTGATCTCTGCGCGACGAAGCTGTTGTGGTTCCGCATGGGATGCGACGGTGAACCCTGCGGCGGCCAACCCGACGTTGCCCGTGTGAATAAGGTTATATCCCGTGACGTCTTCGGCCGCGGTCCGCAGTACGGGCTGAGCGACCAGGTTGGCCGTGGCGGTGATCGAGGTAGCAAGCGTATCGGCTCTGGTTAGATCTCCCCCGGAGATGACCGTCTGGGGTGCACCGAGCCAGCGGCACGCGTTGGCGATCCCGCGCCCGAAGTGAGCCACCCAGCTGACCGGGGTGGTTTTTGGCATGGCCAACGAGATGCTTACTGCCGAAGGGACTGCTCCCATAGCGCTCATATCTGAGAGGTTTTGTGCCGCAAGTTTCCAGCCGGTGGAATATCCGCTATCGGTGACCCCGGATGGCCAGGACCGTAAAAAATGATGGCCTTCGTTCATCGCATCCGTAGCGATCACAAACTCGCCGCTGGGAGCCGGGATCACCGCGGCGTCATCTCCGGGCCCGATCACTCCCGGAGCTGTGGTCCATCCCCGGTAACTGTCCCTGAGCACCTCTAGGATGCCGGCTTCGCCTAATTCACCGACCGTGCGCTGTTTGGGAGTTGAGGTGGATGCCATTGATGTCTAGTTTCTGCTCTCATCGGGTTGCAATCTGGGGTATGCCCTGGCGGCGACACCTTCATGTTATTGCATCGCTACCCATCCGCCTGCAAGGCGCTGACCCCAGACAGCCGTGTGGCGGCCGGATCGGATCCGGCCGCCACACACGAGCTTCGGTCTGAGACTTTAGGAGACGAGACTCGCGGAGCGAACTGCAGGGAAGACCCCGTGAAGGAACGACTCCAGTTGGTCCGTTTCGTTGAGTGGATAGACACCGGCGACGTATTGATCTGGCCGCACGACCACAACAGCACCGTCTCGAGAGATCGAGCGCTCGTCGAAAATGTCGTGGTCTTTCAACACTCCGAAGGCTTTCTCCATGTCCGTCAGCTGGAAACGACCCGTCTTGGGTTTGAAAGCCGCTGGGACGTCGGACATATCAAAGTCCGTGTACTGCTGTTGATGGATCAGCTTCAGGTCGAAAAGCTCTGTTGGCAATGCTTCGGTGGCCCACTCCGACCAGCGCTGCAAGGTTTCCGATTCACCCGGTGCTGCAGCGTCTGCAAACACGTAAACCCGCCAGCGACCGTCTGCCGCATGCTCGTGGCCGATGTGGATTGGGACGAGGTCACAGACCCGTCCGGTCATGGCGGATTTGAAGCGACGACCCACCGGGAATCCGAGTGCTAAGTGTTGATGCTCTTTGCTCGCCGTGATCATGGAAGGATCATAATCGGTGAGGTATCCAGCATTGAATTCGGCAGTTTTCGAGTAGAACTCTTCGATTTCGCTGGGGTCGCTGAACTCGTGGTTGGGTTGAGCCATGAGTCTGGACCACTGCTTATCGAAATCAATAAGGCGGTGGGCGACCTCTTTGCGTTCTTCGGCGTAGGTGCGCAAGAGTTCTTCCGGGCTATTGCCCGATAAGACGTGTCCTAGCTTCCAGCCGAGGTTGAACCCGTCTTGCATTGAGACGTTCATGCCTTGCCCGGCTTGGGCCGAATGGGTGTGGCAAGCGTCGCCCATGATAAAGATGCGAGGGTCTTCATTCGTTGTCATCTCTGAGGAGCGGTCATCAAAATGCTCCGAGACCCGGTGGCCGACCTCATAAACCGAATGCCAGACGACCTTTTTCACATCGAACGTGTAGGGATGAACGATGTGATTGGCTTGTTCGATGATGTCTTCGACCGGAGTTTCACGGATGGCACCTCCGTCATCTTCCGGCACCTCGCCAAGGTCCACGTAGAGCCGGAAGAGGAATCCGCCTTCTCGTGGGATCAGCAGGATATTGCGACCGATCCCTGATTTGATGGTGCACTTCTTCCGCACATCCGGGAAGTCGGTATCGGCGAAGACATCCATGACGCCCCAGGCATGGTTGGCCTGGTCACCACGGAGCCTATACCCAAGGGATTTCCGGACCTTGCTCCGTGCACCGTCTGCACCCACCACGTATTTTGTGCGGACCTGGAGTTCTTCTCCTGCATTCGGTCCGGTCGTGCGCCGCAGGGTCACAGTCAGTGGGTACTCATCTGTTGGATCTTGGGGTTCCTCGAACCCGACGTATTCGTAGCCATAGTCAGGTTCCATCCGTGTCGGAGCGTTTTTCATGAAGCGGTTAAAATGATCAATGATGCGCGTCTGCGTAATGAGCATCATGGGCCACTCGCTGTGTTCTTCGGGCAGTTCGCGAACGCTCTTTTCACGCACGACATGCTCCGGGTTTTCTGGGTCTGGCTTCCAAAAGGCCATGTCGGTGATGGTGTGAGCTTCTTCGTAGATTTCGTGGGCGAATCCGAAAGCCTGGAAGGTTTCCATGGTGCGCGAATGCACACCATCAGCATTAGCTAACTCCAGCCGGTGACCACGCTGTTCAATCATGCGCGTCTTGACGTGTGGGAAGCGTGAAAGCTGGGCTGCGGTGATGGATCCGGCCGGGCCGCTTCCAACGATGAGCACATCCATAGTTTCCGGAAGCTCAGATGGACGGTCAACACCGACCCCCTCAGCTGGCATGGTCAGTGGATCCTGGGTCTGATAACCAGAGACATGAAACTGCATATCAATCCTTGCGTCGTGACGGGTTGTGATTTTGCCCCGACTCTGTGATGTCGGGCTATTGCTTGTGATGTTGCACACAAGCTATGCGGTCCGATTCCGGTCTACAAGAGCTTTGCCGGATGCTGGCCGGATAGGTCAACGGCCCGGCCGGAAAATGACAAACGCCGGACCTCTTGGCGACTGAGACCCAGGTAACCCTGGTTGTCACTAGCCCTGTCGCGAAGCACCGGGGCATTGATATTGTCATCTGCTCAATTCAGAGCCAACCGGTACGAAACGACGCGTTGTGACTGTTGTTACATCAATGATAGGGTGACACGCACTCAGATTCGGAACTCGACTCGTCCCGATGCGCGCACTCCGCCACGGGACCAGTCGTAGAAAACAGAGTGAGGTTGCAATGCCAGGTCAGGGAACTACTGAAACAGGGGGCAATTTCAGATCTTTCAGCACAGCGCACATCCCCCACCACGAACGAGTGGAATTTTGGGAAGCGCATAACGCAGACGCGTTGATTGGTTTAGATATCCGTCCGCTTCATACCCAAACGCTCGATGCCCAGCAACACAACCGAGAGACCTCACAGATCAGAGCCGCTAAAGTCCTCGGCTCGTCTCAGCTCGTTGAGCGCACCCCGGAGATGATCAAGAAGCACCCCACAGACGCCGTCGCGCTGTTCTTCTGTACCCAGGGCGATTCTTTTTATAGCGACGAAAAGAGCACGCATGTTTTACAAGCCGGCCAACTGCTCGCATGCAACGCAGACCGCCCGTTTCTTCGTGGCTTTGGCATCGGGGTGTCTGAGATGGTGTTGACCGTAAGCATGGAGTCCTTCACACAAATTACTCGCGGGAAGCCTCTGACGACTCCGGTGAAGCTGACTTTCGGGAGCTCGCTGGACACCGCAAGTAGTGCCACGGCTGCCACACAACTGGCCCGCCTGGTAGACAACGCTTTAAGCGCTCCCAGTGACCATGCTGCGACCTTCGAAGACCAAACCCTAGCGTGGCTCGACTCGTTATTCCACGAGGGGCACCCAGACCTTCACCAGCTTTTCCAGCAAGCTCAGCATTTTATTGATGCCAATTTTGGTCACCCAAACCTGCGTCGATCGGATCTGGCGCGCTGGCTACACTTAAGCGAACGTCAGATCGGCCGGGTTTTCGCGGCCCACGGCACCAGCTTTTCGAACGAGCTGCTCCAGCGGCGCGTGCAAGCCGCGCGCTCAATGCTGCAAGCAGAACCACACGTAGCAATTGCCGACGTCGCCCGTCGGTGCGGCTTTGGTTCAACCTCATACTTTTCACGATCGTTCCGCAAGATCCTGGGCCACTCCCCCACGACGGAACGTGCCCAGCTGCGCGGCTAGGTTATTGCACCTGCTGGGCATCAGGGACGTCCTGCAGAGCCGAACCGTTGCCGAACTGATCATTGGTAATCACACTAAACGTGCCATCGCTTTCCAGGACGACTGCTTTGATCAGTGAGAGGTCTCCGCTGCCACTTGCCCGCACAGCCTGGCGTAATTCAGATTCGGTGAGTCGCTGACGACGCAGCGTTTCATACTGCACCTGGCCATCTGCAAGCAAAAGGGCCGGACATGCGGTAATAGCCTGGCGCACTCGTGGCCAACGGACCGAAACGATGGTCAAAATATATTGCAACCCCAGCAATAATGCAATCGCAGTGACACCCTCTGCCAGAGCAGTATCGGCATTGAGCAACGTGGTCGCCAAAATCGAACCTAACGCGACGGTGACGACGAAGTCGAACGCGTTCAATTGACTCAAAGAACGTTTACCCGCTAACCGAACCACGACTACCAACAACACGTAAGCCGAGGCTCCGACCAAAACAACCGGAACGAGATCAGACCAAGAATCGAACCACACGACGATATAACCTCCTATCAGACCCGCGGCACGGGCTGAGTGACCTGACCCGATCAGCCTAGCTGACTGCTAGCGGTCCTTGAGGCCGTCGAACTCCAAATCGTCTCGAAGTGTTCCATCGCTGATGTAGGTGTAGGATCCGACCTGGCCGACCGGGTATATCGACCAGGATCCCATCTCTGCTCCAGAGGTGACGTCCACTGCTACGCGTTCATCAGTCGTGGTTAAGTACAGCACCCCATCGAACAGCGCCAGGGGCTGGATATCGAGCGCTTCAGCACGCTCTTGTTCGATACGGAACCATTCGTCGCCGATCGCCAGGTCCACCACTATGAGGTCCGCCGGCTCCGTGTCCGATACGCGCTCACTTCCGTGTGTGACCAGCCCTGCCGTCCCTGCTGCATCAGCCAATTCGATTGGTCCCGGTACCTGAGGTGTATCCTCGGTCTGACGATCCAGCACAAAGAACCCCCGTTGAGTACTCTGTGATGCTATACCGCTCTACGGTACTAAAACGCGGCGACAGGAGAGACTCCCCGAGGACTCGACAGGAGTCGTTGTCTTCTCCGCCGACCATCAGTGGCATCGAAAATGAAGGCGAGCCGGTGGCCAGATCGGTCCAATAATACGTCACCTCGTGGCCGTCGAACCCGTAACCCCCGGCATACGCTAAACATTCATCGGCGGCAGCCTCGCCGGGATCAGTGATCCATCCGAACCCGACTTCACCAGGCCGCGAGACTGACATCCCGGTCTTCTGCCATACGACCTCCTTTTCATCGAGGTCATAAGCTACGCGTTCGACGTCCTCCGCAGTTTCAGTTTGAACAATAATGATGCGGTCACCAGCGGTGCCTGCTAAAGACACCGCTGGCTGGTTCGGTACCTTGTCCCCATCCATGCGCTCGGTAATCTGGACGGTGCCCGAACTGAGATCTAGCACAACCAGTATGAAACGGTACCCTTCCGGCTCTAACCCAGAGCTCGGCTCGCGCGTGGTGATCATCCCAGCCAGAAGGGGTTCGTCGCCTTCATCGAAGTATAGGTACTGTTCGTCGAATACATCGGCGTCCTCGAGAAAGGTGTTGGCGTTCACCTCAACTTCACCGACTTCAGGAATGAAGAAGGTGCCCGCACGTTTTGCCAGTTCGTGCTCGTGGTCAATCGTTAGAGACGAGGCCAGAAACGAACCAAATGGCAGCCACCCTGTCCCGGGTTCCAGGGATGTATCTGACGTCGGGGTGGGCGACGGATCGGGACTGGAGGTGGGTGCTACCGTCGGCGTGGTGGTGTCTTGTGGGGTGGTTGTCTCTTGTGGGCTGGTGCCTTCAGCCGCGAAGAACATCGCACCGACCTCGGGACAGTGTTCGGCGGTGTAGGTGTCTACCCGTTGCATCGATCCGGCGCTGGTGATACCGGTCATCAGGCTGGACGCCAGTCCACCAAGCGGATCCGAGGCCATTTTCTCCGCAGTTTCTAACTGTTGCGCCCAGGCGTCACGCACGGCCTCTACGTCGGTCTGGATGTCTTCTGGAGCTACCTCGGCAGCTTCCTCCCACATCAGGTTGAGATCACCCATTGCGGCAATCAGTGTGACGATGCCGGAGATGGGATCGGCAGTTGAGGCCTCCTGGGTGGCCGAGACGAAGCGATCCTTGTGTTCGAGCATGACATCGCAGTACCTCTCAATGGACCTGGTGGGACCGCACGCTGTGAGGGCTCCGGCTAGCAGCACGCTCAGTGCAGTACCTGTGATGAGCTGTCTGCGTCTCGATGACAGTTTCTGGTTTTGGGGACGCTGAGAAGATATGTCTTGCATGAGACGATCCTTTGAAAGGAGCCTCAGAACAGAGCGTTTAACTCTTCGAGGGGCGGGCCTGCTGGCGATAGCCGACCCGTGATGTAAGGGTGGTGTGAGTGAGACAGAACGTAGGATAGTTCTGATGAGCAACAAGTGCGCAGCATTGAGTTATTAACTCTTCA
>DATBUK010000080.1:0-2407 GCA_036516155.1 Yaniella sp. | reverse complement strand
GGTTCAGGAATGTGCCAAATGTCTGAGTGATTTGAGCATTCGCCTCTGCCACCATAGAACTCCGCTTGTCCGATAATCAATCCGGTCTGCTTGGATGTTAGGGGTCCCATAGCGACTGGTGAGGTGAACTATATTCGGTTGCGACGCTGTAGTCAGTAGGCATAGGGGTCGGAAAACGCCTGAGCTCAGAAGGTCGCTCCAACACTGAGTTGGCCTTACAGTGCCAGGAGTCTCGATTGTTGAAGAGTTTCGTGATAGACGTCAGGTTCGTCGAAGCGATTCCGCGCACTGGGCCTGGGGTAACCGTTGCTACCACCCGTGTGCTGAGCCGACTGGATGCGCTGATTTCATGCGATGTAGTGGGATTGATCTTGCCGCCGAACCCAGATTCACCGGTCTCGCGACCCTGTCGGTCACCGATGCCTCGGTGCGTCTTGAACATGCTGCCGTCGGGGTGACTGGTGCTCAACTCATCGCAGCGGTCAGCAGGAGCGGCGGGACCGGGGTAGATGTGCCAGTCGGGTGGCCGGTAGCTTTCGTGGAATTTCTGCAACATCATACCGATCACACGCTGGAGCCGCCCGAGACGACCGCTGGCCCTTGGCGACGTACCCTGGGACTGCGAGCCGCCGATATTGACTTGCATCGTCGCACCGGACTGACCACGCTGAGTGTGTCGGCCAACTTGATCGCCTATCCGGCTTTCCGCTGGGCCGCGATCGAAGCCAAGCTGCGGGCGCTGTACCGCTGGGGGATCCCATGCACCGGATACACGGGCCGCCAGCGTCGAAACGTTCGGCATCGCATGGTCGTGGCGCTGTGTTTGCTCTTCGGGGCCCTGGACTGGAGTGGCTTCGAGGACCTGATCGTTGCCGACGACAATGCGCTGGATGCGGTGATTTCGGTGCTGGTGCGGTATCAGGTGTACTGCGGTAATTGTGATGGACCGCCGGAGTACCTTGGAGAAATTACCCAAAGAGAGGGGTGGATTTGGGTGCCCAAAATGATTGAGTAAAGAACTCTTGACTTCCCCTGAACACTGTTCAACGATAGAACAGTGTTCAGGAACTTTTTTGAAATCGCTGAGCGCGCATGCGCAGGCGAGCCCGCGACCGCGGAAGAAGCACTCATGGTCCTACGTTCCAGCGATGACCAGTTGCTGGAACTCGTCGCCGCGACCTCCAAAGTGCGACGGACCTTTTTCGGCAATCAGGTCAAGGTCAACTACCTGGTCAATATCAAATCGGGACTCTGCCCGGAAGACTGTGGCTATTGCTCACAGCGACTCGGCTCTGAAACCGACGTCTTGAAATACCCATGGCTGCCAGCGGACGAAGCCCAACGACAGGCCGAATTTGGCCTCTCCGGTGGGGCATCACGCGTCTGCCTGGTGGCATCCGGAAGAGGTCCTTCCAATCGGGACGTTGGCAAAGTCTCCGATATGGTCACCTCGATCAAAGCGGACAACCCTGACGTTGAAGTATGTGCTTGTCTAGGATTTTTGAAAGATGGCCAGGCCGAAAAGCTCAAAGCAGCCGGCGTGGATGCGTACAACCACAACCTCAATACCGCAGAATCTTTCTACCCCTCCGTTACCACCACCCACACCTTCGAGGACCGCGTCGATACCGTCTCTCGCGCTCGCGGCGCGGGGCTGTCCCCGTGTTCCGGCATGATCGTGGGCATGGGGGAAACCGATGAGCAGATCATCGAAGCCATCCAGGCGTTGCAGGCAGTAGATTCTGACTCGATTCCAGTCAACTTCTTGATTCCATTTGATGACACCCCGATGGCAGGCACCTATGAGCTGTCGCCACAGAAGTCCATGCGTATCCTGTGTGCGGTCCGCTTGATGTGCCCCGACCGTGAATTGCGGATCGCCGGTGGCCGTGAGATGCACCTGCGCAGCTGGCAGCCACTGAGCCTGCACATCGCCAACTCGTTGTTCCTCGGTGACTATCTAACCGTAGAAGGCCAGACCGCCGAAGCTGACCTGGACATGATCGTCGAAGGCGGTTTCGAAATCGTGGGGGCTGAGGAGTCTGCCGCCGAACTTCGCGACCGGGTTCGGGCACACCGCAGCTCGCACCGCGCTGCCATCAATGGAAACCAACCCGCTGTGAATGGCAATCAGGAAGAGCCCGCAGCCGGCTCACTACCGTGCGGCAAACCTCAGCCGGGCGGAGTAGGTGCCAGCGCAGGCGTGACCATCCCGGTCATCCGTCGTCGCGGCGCGGGCACCACGGAGATCCCCAATGCTTGAAATCCATCAAGCAACCTTGCTCAGCCGTGACCGCAACCTGCTGTGGCATCCTTATGGTTCGCTGCGAGAGGGTGCCAAATTTGCGGTCACGGCAGCGAGCGGACCCCACGTGCAGCTGCGGGGACCACTGCGTTCGCACGACGA
>DATBUK010000079.1:0-2513 GCA_036516155.1 Yaniella sp. | reverse complement strand
TGTCTTCGATGTCGACTTGAACCTCGTCACGACGTGCCAGAACCCAGGAACGATAGATCAGGGCCAACAAGAACGCGGTAATCGCGAAGCTAATGACAATCGAGGTGAGCGTGAGGGCTTGCGGGAGCGGATCGAGGTATTCGTCGTCGGCCACCCCGTCCGTCACGATAGGTGGCCGCCCGGCGGCACCGGCCATGATGATCAGTAGCAGGTTCGCGGCGTTGGTGAACATCATCAGTCCGAACAGGATGCGTGTGAGGGTCCGATCCATCAGCAGGTAGATCGCCGCAGCGAACATCACCCCCATGATGAGGAGCAAGATAGCATCAATCGGCATGGTGACCTCCTGCACTCTGTGCGCTAGCCCGTGCTGCGGCCATGCGGCGTTCGGCTTCTGTCCGGTCATGCGTTTCGATTTCGTAGCGACGGTCGACCTCAGAGCCCAACGAGCGGAGCACATCGATGATCAGGCCGATGACCACCAGGTAGACACCAATGTCGAAGATCATCGCCGAGGCGAAGTGGACGTAACCGAAGAACGGCAGTGTCACCTCGACGTCGTATGCCTGGAAGACTTCACCGCCGAAGAACAGCGGCACCAGGCCCGCGATGGCCGCGATGGCCAGCCCCGAGCCCAGGATGATGCCGGCTGGGATCTTAATGGATTGTTCCAGCTCGTACCTGCCACCGGCGACATAGCGAATCGCAAACGCCAGCCCGGCGAGTAGCCCACCGGCGAATCCACCACCTGGCAGGTTATGCCCGGCAATCAGGACGTAGATTGAGATCAAAATAATTGCGTGGAAAATCAACCGGGTGATGACTTCGAAAATAATCGAGCGGCGTTCGGGAGCCAGTGTCGCGCCAGCGACGATCCACGGTTGACTCTTCACGTTGAAGAAACGCGCAAAGCTCCTGACTTCATGCTCATCCATCGGGCTTTCGGCGACCCGGTAAGCGCCGACGGTTCCGGCGACACGTTCGGGGATCACGCGACGTCGTCTATCTCGTTCAGCAATAAAGACCAGCGATGCCACACCGGTTGCCACCGCCGCCAAGACGGTGATCTCACCGAAGGTATCCCAAGCACGCATGTCGACCAACGTGACGTTGACGATGTTGGTACCGCCACCTTCGTTATAGGCCAAATCGGGCATGTCCAGTGAGATGGGGTCGGCCACCCGGGATGCCATGACCGTGGCTGCGACCCACATCATGGTCGCACCAAAGGCGATCGCTAGAAGTGCGCGCGCCCACTGGTTGTCGTGTTTTTCTTGGACCTTGGGGATGTCAGGTGGGAGAACACGCAGGCCCAGGACCATTGCGACCGTCAGGACGGATTCGACCAGAAGCTGAGTGATGGCGAGGTCTGGAGAGCCTTGGAAGGCGAAGATCGCGGCGAGCCCGTAGCCGGTCGTAGATACCAGCAGCACAGCCCAGAAGCGTCGTTTGGCTCGGATCGCGGCAATGGACGCAAAGATCATGACCACTGCGATCAGCAGGTAGACCGGATGGCCGGTGATCATCCAGTCGCCAAAGAAGGCGGCATTTGGTAGTGAAATGGTGGAGGTATCTACGTTGGACGGGAAGAGCAGGATGACCAATGGTCCAGCCACAGCGATGGCAAGAATGATGTACAGGTAGAACGAGAGGTCACCACGTTGAGTGCGACCGGTGACCCAAATAGCCACATCGTCCAACCGCGCTAAACCGGCGCGATACATCCTGGAGGCATCGACCCACGTGGGTACGGCCTCTTGAGCCTTGGAGACCCAGCTGCGCAGCGCAAATAATCCTAGCCCGGCCAGGATGATAAAGATCGACAGTCCCAGGACAAGGTTAAATCCGTGCCAGAGCGCCAACGGTTGGACGTATTCGCCTTCTAAGAGGGGGAAGGTCTGACTGAAACCGTACGGAAGTGCGCCGACCCAGCCTGGCACGAGGGCGGCAACCACTCCTGCAGCGGAAAGTGCTGCTGCAGGTGCCAGACCGACCCGACCGAAACCGCGCACTGTCTCAGTGGTTGGCAGATCGACGAGCTCACCTCCGGCAAGAACTCGTTTGGTACCAAAAGCGCCCCACATAAACCGTGCGGTGTAGGCAACAGTCAGGATAGAGCCCAATACGACGATGACTAATGGGGCCCAGCTCCAGACGGCCCCCCAGAAGTTCGGGCCGGCGGAGAGTAACGCATCACTGCGCCAGATAGCCCAATCCAGGGCCGACTGCATGACGGTTTCTTTGCCAATGAACCCAAAAAGCGGAGGAACCCCGGCCATCGACAATGACGCGATCGCGGCGATCCAGAACAGTGCCGGATGAGATTTTCGTAGCCCGGAAAGTTTATGGAGGTCACGGGTTCCGGTGCTTTTATCGATGGCACCAACCACCATGAATAAGGGGGCTTTGAACAGCGAGTGCGCCAGCAACATCGTCAGGCCTGCGATGGCTCCGCTCGCCGTCCCCAGGCCGTTGGCGATCATCAAAAAGCCCAGCTGTGACACGGTTCCGTA
>DATBUK010000078.1:0-4231 GCA_036516155.1 Yaniella sp. | reverse complement strand
GGCGTTTTTGTGCCCATCAACCACAAGCTAGCCGTCCCCGAAGCCGAATACATGATCGGCCACTGCGAAGCCACCCACGGCATCGTCTCACCCGAATTACACGAGACCGCAGCTAAAGCAGCCCCGCAAGTACAGTGGACCACCACCGACACCGCGACCGGACTGTTGAGCAAAATAGTCGACCATGAACCACTGATCGAAGAGCACGACAATGATGACGATGCTGCGTTAATTCTCTACACATCCGGGACCACGAGCTCACCCAAGGGCTGCGTCCATACCCACGACGGCATCACGCGACTGCTGCCACTCATCGCGCTGTCACTGGATCATCACCGCAACACACGAACCCTGGTGGCAATGCCGATCTGGCATTCGGCACCACTCAACGTCAGCACCATGCCGACGTTATTCGTGGGTGGCACAGTCATTCTGCAGCGCGAATACCATCCGATTGAAACCCTCCAGCTGCTGGGCACCCAGCGTGCGACGGCGTTCTTCGGCCCCAGCATCGCGTTCCTTGCCCCACTTCAAGTCACCGCCAAGATGGGCATGGACTTTAGCGACTTTGATTTTTCAACCATGGAGTCTTGGACCTTTGGTGGCGCACCCATCGACGAGGCAACCACCCGGAAGATTATCGACAATTATCAGCCGGGCACCCACCGACAGCTGTATGGCATGTCAGAGTTGGGGCCCGCTGGGACCGAGTTGCGACCGGAAGATCAGGTCCGCAAGGCCGGCAGTATCGGCAACTATTCGATGCTGGGCGTCGAGATGCGGGTCGTCAAAGCAGATCAGACCGACGCCGGCCCTGGCGAAACCGGCGAGATCTGGTTCAATACCCCGACACGCATGAAGGAGTACCTACACAACCCAGAGGCTACCCGGGAGGCATTCGTTGGCCCCTGGTATCGGACCGGCGACATTGCACGCGTCGATGAAGACGGGTACTACTACATCGTTGATCGCATGAAAGATATCATCATCGTCGGCGGCGAGAATGTCTTTTCTCTAGAGGTCGAAGAAGCAGTGGCGAAACATCCCCGGGTGGCCGATGTCGCGGTCGTAGGAACACCCGACCCGGACTGGGGTCAGCAGGTTACCGCTGTTGTGGTCACATCGGACGGCGAACCATTAGAGCAGACTGATCTCCGAGAATTCCTGTCAGACCATCTCGCCCGATATAAGATTCCACGCTTTGTGCACACGGTAGAAGAACTCCCAAGAAACCCCAGCGGCAAACTTCTCAAGCATGTCCTGCGCGACGAAGTGGCCGAGGCACCACAACGCACGACCTCATAAACAAGTATTCAACAAGCGAGTCGGCCCGCCGAGCAGCAGCACATTCGGCGGGCCTCACCACGCTACCTACGAGGTGATGGTCACATGAACTCGGCTCATGACCCAAAATGGAACAACTTTGAAATACTTTTGTTGGTAGGCAGTGAGAGGGAAAACCGCGATCCCTGAATTCGCGACGTAGCCATGACAGGAGCGATAGGACGTATGACGAAACGTTTTGCAGAAAAAGCCATAATCATCACAGGTGCCGGATCCGGGCTCGGGCAAGCTGTCGCACAGCGACTC
Organism: Yaniella sp.; assembly: GCA_036516155.1. Lineage (GTDB taxonomy): Bacteria > Actinomycetota > Actinomycetes > Actinomycetales > Micrococcaceae > Yaniella. The sequence goes on along the minus strand of DATBUK010000078.1, from coordinate 2,641 downwards.
GCAGCCGATGGCGCAAATCTGGTGCTCGTCGACATGAACTCCGACGGACTCGAAGCCACAAAACAGCTCATCGAGCAGGATGCTAGCGCCGTCAAAGTAGAACTTGTCACCGCAGACGTCACCAAAGAAGAAGACGTCAAAAAATACGTTGATGCCGCAGTCTCAGCCTTCGGCAAGATCGATGGTTTCTTCAACAACGCAGGCATTGAAGGCAAACAGAACCTCACTGAAGAGTTCGGTTTCGATGAATTCTCGAAAGTTGTGGCCGTCAACCTCAACGGCGTCTTCCTCGGTATGCAGTATGTTCTGAAACAGATGCACGAACAGGGTCACGGTTCGATCGTGAACACCGCATCCGTCGGTGGGATCCTCGGCGTTGGTAACCAGTCCGGCTATGCCGCATCGAAGCACGGTGTCGTCGGCCTGACTCGCAACTCGGCTCGCGAGTATGGCGACAAGGGTGTGCGCATCAACGCCATCGCACCGGGTGCCATTATGACCGCTATGGTCGAAAATTCGCTGAAGCAGCTGGACCCAGAGAATCCGGAAGAAGCCGGTAAACAGTTCGTGTCAGCGAACCCTATGAAACGCTTCGGTAAGCCAGAAGAAGTTGCCGGTCTTGTGGGCTTCCTGATGTCAGAAGATGCCGGGTTCATCAACGGAACAGTTGTACCTGTCGACGGTGGCCAGCACGCAATGTACTAATTCGTTGTTATTTATGCGGGACTCACGCATCAGATGACGACGTAACTTTCTATGAATCGCCCCGGGAGCGTGACGCCCCGGGGCGATTCGCTGTGTGAAGGCCACTTTTGAGCCTCGTACTGTTGGTTCGTGCGCTACCTTGCGACGAGTCAGCACGAGCGCCGTACCAACACCTACTGCCAGGAGCCTGGCGAGTACGAGACCAATGATCTGTGCACCGGTGTCAGCGAGCCCACCCGTCCCGCTCATGTCGTCATCGGAATCCTCACCTGCTGATAGAGGAGCCTCTGTGTGTTCTGGAGCTGGTGCGTCTTTAGGAGTTTCGGTCGGCGTAGCAGTCGCGTCAGTCTGCTGACCGGTCAGTTCGACGGCGGCACGAACCTCGGTGCCGGTGGCTTCGTGAGCAACGACCAGCGTGTAGTTGCCTGCTTGTACGTTCAGTGCAGCCAGGTCGATGTTCAGCGAGGCAGTGCTATCGACAACCTCGACGGCTCCTGCATCGACGGTGCCAGGATTGCTGGTAACCAAGCTGACTGACATCTGCTCGCCATCAAGATCCGGAGCGCCATAGGACTGGAGTTGAAGCGCGGAGCAACGGAACCGTCGAGCTCTTCTTCTAAGTAGTGCGGTTTGCTGACCATTGATGCCGCTCCCAGAGCACGAAAGTTGTCGCCGAGTGTCCCGCGCAGCTGGCACCGGTGATGTCGGTGGTGAAGAGAGGTAAATAGCAGTTGACTCATCAGGGGTGAACGACGTAATCATTGGCTCCTCATCCGGCAGACAGCCAAGACCAACCTGAGAGTCACCTTCCGTTCAGGATGCACTTCTAGGCTGGGAAGAGGCCCTCCCCTTCGCTCGTCGTCAGCACAATTTTCAGATACGATTTCCCAAAACTACCATGAATCGTATACGATTTGAGAAAAGAGATTTCCATCAACCCCCATGGAGGTACGGTCTCGATGACAGCAGTCACTGCTTATGATTTTTCAATCAAGCAGAATCGGCCGGGCAAAGTTGTTGCCCTGCATCTGAATTTCCCATCCCGCATCAAGGAACGCGGGCGCAACCCTAAATTCCCTGGCTACTTCCTCAAGGCCACCTCTTCAATCGCCCCCTCCGGTGCAACGATTGAACGTCCAGCCGGCACTGAACTGCTCGCCTACGAAGGCGAAATCGCCCTGATCATCGGAAAAGACGCTCGCCGCGTCTCGCCTGAAGACGGCTGGTCCTACGTTTCCGGTATCACCGCCGCTAACGACTGGGGTCTCTACGATCTGCGCCACGCGGATAAAGGCTCCAACGTCAAGAACAAGTCGGGTGATAACTACACTCCGCTTGGTCCGGCGATCATTAGCGCCGAAGGGATCGATCCAACCCAGTTGCGCATCCGCACCTGGGTCAACGGTGAAGTCGTCCAGGACGACACCACCGACGATCTGGTCTTCCCATTCGGTCAGCTGATCGCAGACCTGTCACAACTGATGACGCTAGAAGAAGGCGATGTCATCTTGACCGGCACCCCGGCCGGCTCATCGGTTGCCCAGCCAGGCGACGTCGTTGAGGTAGAAGTCGATGCACCACAGGCTGACGGCGCACCCTCGACCGGTCGACTGGTCTCCAACGTCAAAGAATCTTCGTTTGCGATGGCCGACTACGGTCACGGGCCAAAGGTTGATGATCTGCAGCGCGAAGAAGCCTGGGGCTCGAAAGCAAAAGCTGGCCTGGAAGATCCACGTGCGATTCTGACACCAGAGCTGCGCGAGAAAATCTCCCAGACCGCAGTGGCCACCATTGTTGCTAACATGCGCAAACGCGGCATCAACAACTGCACGATCGATGGTCCACGCCCAATGCACCCGGGTCAGCAGATTCTTGGTTTCGCCAAGACCCTGCGCTATGTACCGAACCGTGAAGATCTGTTCAAGAAACACGGCGG
>DATBUK010000077.1:0-6647 GCA_036516155.1 Yaniella sp. | reverse complement strand
TCATCAATAACCACCTTCAACGGACTCGCGGTGGTCGCGTCTCGTTCACGCACCTCATCGGTTACGCGGTGATCCGCGCGCTGGTCAAACACCCTGAGATGAACGCCATCTACCGCGAAGAAGATGGCAAGAAGTACAAGGTCAATCCTGCTCATATCAACTTTGGGCTCGCCATCGACCTGCCAGGAAATAAGGGAGAACGCGTCCTCGTACAGCCGTCGATCAAGGCTGTCGAGTCAATGAACTTCCGCGAATTCTGGGAAGCATACGAGGACCTCGTCAAACGGGCGCTCAACAATAAGCTGACCCTCGAGGATCACTCGGGCACGACGGTCTCGCTGACCAACCCCGGCGGTATCGGTACCGTGCACTCCGTACCTCGCCTGTCAGAAGGACAAGCCGCCATTATCGGTGTTGGTGCCCTGACCTACCCGGCTGAATTCGAAGGTACTTCTCAGAAGGTGCTGTCTGATCTTGCGGTCTCTAAAACAATGACCGTGACTTCAACCTATGATCACCGTGTCATCCAGGGTGCCGGTTCCGGTGAGTTTCTGCGCACCGTGCATAACTTGCTACTAGGCGAAGACAACTTCTACGACGAAATCTTCGTCAACCTGCGCATCCCAACTGTTCCAGTTCGCTGGGCACCGGATGTGCAGGTCAACCCCGAAGACGAAGTCGGCAAAGCCGCTCGTATTCAGCAGCTGATCCATTCTTACCGAGTTCGCGGGCACCTCATTGCAGATACCGATCCGCTTGAGTACCGCATGCGAACCCACCCCGACCTGGACCTCGACTCTCACGGTCTTACCCTGTGGGATCTTGACCGCATGTGGCCAACCGGTGGCATCGGTGGCAAAGCGAACATGTTGCTGCGCGATCTGCTCGGTGTACTCCGTGATGCTTATACCCGGAACTCTGGCTACGAGTACATGCACATTGACGACCCAGAACAGCGTGCATGGTTCCAAGACAAGCTCGAACACCCATTTGTGAAGCCGACTCGTCAAGAACAACTTCGTATTCTGGGCCGCCTCAACGCAGCCGAAGCATTCGAAACCTTCCTGCAGACGAAATTCGTGGGTCAGAAACGCTTCTCGCTGGAAGGTTCTGAGTCCCTCATTCCGCTGTTGGATGCCGTCCTGTCGGGTGCTGCCGATGACGGGCTGGACGAAGTAGCCATTGGTATGGCGCACCGCGGCCGGTTGAACGTGCTGACGAACATTGCTGGCAAAACCTTCACCCAGGTCTTCCGCGAATTCGTCGGCGACGTCGATTCGGGTATCGCCCAGGGTTCCGGTGACGTGAAGTATCACCTCGGCACCGAAGGTACCTTCACCTCATATAACCGCAACACCACGACCGTGTCAGTTGCCGCCAACCCGTCCCACCTTGAAGCCGTCAATCCGGTCCTTGAAGGGATCGTGCGGGCGAAGCAAGACCGTTACGACCACGGCACCAAGTCACCGAAATCTTATTCGGTGCTGCCCATCCAAATTCACGGTGATGCCTCCTTCGCTGGTCAGGGCGTGGTCTTTGAGACCATGCAGATGTCGCAGCTGCGCGGCTACCGCACCGGTGGTACCGTCCATGTGATCATCAATAACCAGGTTGGTTTCACCACCCCACCATCGCAATCACGCTCGACCACGTACGCCACCGATGTGGCCCGGTCCATCCAGGCTCCGGTCATTCACGTCAATGGTGACGACCCTGAAGCAGTCGTGCAAGCCGCCCAGTTGGCTTACGAATATCGTCAGCGTTTCAACCGCGACGTCGTCATCGACCTGATTACCTACCGTCGTCGTGGTCACAACGAAGGCGACGATCCATCGATGACGCAACCGGGCATGTACAACCTGATCGCCAATAAAACCTCGACCCGTCGTCTCTACGTGGATGCGCTGGTCGGTCGTGGCGATATTACTCAGGAAGAAGCAGACCAGGCCGCAGCAGACTACAAGAACCGTCTGGAAGCCGCATTTGCTGAAATTGGTGAAGCTGAGACTTCGCCGATCCCGATTCTGGGTTCGGCCCACGGTATCGAGGACACGTCCGAACGCTACAAACCGGAATCGACCGCCATCTCGGAGGAGACGCTTCGCCGAATCGGCGACGTGCACATGGAGATTCCGGAAGGCTTCAACGTCCACCCGAAACTTGTCACCCTGCTGGAACGCCGACAGAAGATGGCCGTCAACGGCAATATCGACTGGGGCTTTGCAGAGCTGGCCGCATTTGGTTCACTGATGATGGAAGGTGTCCCCGTCCGCTTGGCCGGTCAAGACTCCCGTCGAGGAACCTTCGTCCAGCGTCACGCAGTCTTCTATGACCGCGAGACCAATGATGAATGGACACCATTAGCCTCGTTGTCCAATGATCAGGCGAAATTCTGGATTTACAACTCGCTGTTGTCTGAATACGCCGCATTGGGCTTCGAATATGGTTACTCGGTTGAACGCCCAGAGGCACTTGTGCTGTGGGAAGCTCAGTTCGGAGACTTCGTCAACGGAGCACAAATCGTCATCGACGAGTTCATTTCCTCTTCCCAACAGAAGTGGAATCAGCACTCCTCGATCGTGCTGCTGCTCCCCCACGGCTACGAAGGTCAGGGCCCGGATCACTCCTCCGCACGGATCGAGCGATTCCTGCAACTGGCCGCAGAAGAAAACATGCGCGTGGTACAACCGTCCTACGGTGCCAACCACTTCCACCTGCTGCGCGAACACGCCTACTCGACTCCACGTCGCCCACTGATCGTGTTTAGCCCCAAGCAGCTGCTGCGTCTTCGTGCCGCAGCATCCCAGGTGGAGGACTTCACTCAGGGACGCTTCATGCCGGTTGTTCCCGACGACCGGGCCCCAGCCTCAGCTTCCAAGGTCGTGTTGGTGTCAGGTCGGCTCTACTACGATCTGATCGATCGCCGCAAGAAACTGGATCTGGAATCCGATGTGGCAATTGTCCGAGTCGAAGAGCTCTACCCGCTGCCGGTCGAAGCCATCCAAACCGAGCTGGGCAAGTACCCCAACGCCACGGTGCAATGGGTTCAAGACGAACCCGAAAACCAAGGTCCATGGCCGTTCATCTTGCAGTACCTCATACCGCAACTGGACCGCGAAGTGTCGGTTGTCAGCCGTCCCGCCTCCGCCTCGCCATCAGCCGGCAATAAGCCGCGCCATGACGAGGAACAAGAAACCCTGCTGCAGGATGTCTTCGGCGCCTAAGCGACACACCGAATATCACCTGCCTGTTGCGGCCCATCGTGGCCGCAACAGGCGTTTAACCCCAGATTTCCGCCCTCGAGCGCTACAGTAGAGCACATGACGGCTAGTGAAAGAGGCAAATCCGTGCACACTCGAAACATCCGGCTGTTCTCCGTCGGTGCCCATACCCTCACTGGAATCGGTGACGCCCGCGGCCTCGGATGGCTTGGCCGCGTGCTGGCGAAGACCCAGGTACCGGACCTTCGCATCGAGTCGTATCCGCTGGTCTTTCCGAACGAAACGACCGAACAACTTGCGCAGCGCTGGGAACGCGAGGTCCTACCACGACTCGCCAAGCACGACATCGAAAATCGCATGCTCATCGCGGTGCCCCAAGACCCGGTCGATATGGCAGGCTCGTCTGCCCGCGCCCGGCTCCACCTAGCAAACACGCTGGATCGTGCAGCGCAGCACAACATCGCCACGTTCGTCGTGGGTCCAACACCAGCCCAAGATGCTGAAGTCAATCAACATCTGGCCCAACTCAACAGTGCCTACCAGGACGTGGCCGTGCGCCGCGATGTGCCCTACATTGACGCCTTCACCGACCTCGTCAACCATCAGAACTTTAACGAAGATGTCATGATCAATGAGGGCCTCCCAGGCCAGGCCGCCTACGGACTGATCGCTTGGTTGGTACTCAACCGGGGCTGGTTTGAATGGTTGGGAGTCGCTGACCCAAACATCCAGCGCTAATGGCCAGTGGTACACTAGCCTTCAGCAATCCAACGAAAGGAGTATCACGATGAGTAAACGTGGTCGCAAACGCAAGGATCGTCGCAAGAACCGTGCCAACTCTGGCAAGCGTCCAAACGCCTAAGCGTGATGAAATGCAAAAAGTCTGAACTGTTCTCAGTTCAGACTTTTTGTTTCTCTACGAATCGTCTAGCCGCCGGTGACTTTGAGCTGCTCAATTCGTTGCATGATTTTCGTTTTTAAACTCTCCGGAGCTTTTTCTTCGCACGAACGTTTGACGACATCCCGGATAATCAATTCGAGGTCGTGCTCCGATTGGCACTCGGTGCAATTTTGAATATGGATCTTGACCTCGTTGAGGTCACCGCCTTCTAGGGTGCCATCCAGATACCGGTAGATGCCTTCCATTCGGGTCTCGGTGCATCCACCATTTTCAGCGCAATCGTCGGACTCGGTCCGCACGTGCTGTGTCTCGTATGTCATTTTTGGGCCTCCTCCGATGCGTCTGCTTGTTGCTCCTTTTGCAAATCGATTGCGCCTTGAATACCACGCTCCGCAGCATAGTCGGTCAGCAATTCGCGCAAATGACGACGTCCACGGTGGAGGCGCGACATCACCGTACCAATGGGTACGTCGAGGATGTCAGCGATTTCTTTATACGCAAATCCTTCGACATCCGCCAGGTACACCGGTATCCGAAAATCTTCCGAGATTTCCGCTAACGCCTCAGTCACATCACTGTCGGGCAGATAATCTAGAGCCTCAGCTTCGGCTGAGCGCAACCCAGTGGAGGTGTGCTCCGCAGCTCGCGCCATTTGCCAGTCCTCAAGACCGTCACTGTCGGCTTCTTGCGGTCTGCGTTGACGCTTCCGATAAATATTGATGTAGGTGTTCGTCAAAATTCGGAACAACCACGCTCGCAGGTTGGTACCGGGCTTGTATTGGTGAAATGAAGAATAGGCCCGAGCGTAGGATTCCTGCACCAAATCTTCGGCGTCTTCCGGATTGCGGGTCATTCGAAGCGCACCAGAATACAGCTGATCCAGATACTGCATCGCGTCCCGTTCAAATCGGGCCCGACGCTGCGATTCTGTCTCAGCTTTCGGATCAACACGAGAGCCGTCGTCGGCTGCTGGGATATCAGAAGGCAAATGAGTCATCCCAGCCAAGTCTAGTCCCAAAGCGTCGAAATGCGATGATTCTGTCCGCGCATTGATTGTTAGCACGATGTGACACCACCTCCCCGGTTTTTCCCCGTGTACGTCTAGCAATTACAGCGTGTATTCGGTTCTAAATATTCCCAGCTGTCCCGCCACAACTACCACGCCCATAGCGCAAACAGGGTATCTTGGAAGGAGCTACCGACGCCCAAACACGAAAGAGGTCTCAGTTGGTCCTAGCGACTCCTGCCCCCGGTGAAGACTGGTCAGCACCATTCACCACTGCCCCCGTGAAGGCCACTGTGACACTACCCGGGTCGAAGTCATTAACCAACCGACACCTCGTACTTGCCGCCTTGGCTGAGAGCCCCTCGCAACTGCGGGGCGTCTTGGTCTCTCGCGACACCGACCTGATGATCGAAGCACTCACCGCCTTAGGGGCGCAGTTTACCCACGTCGATGGGGACCCGACCGTCCTAAATGTCACACCAATCGATATGCAAACCACGACCGGCGACATAACCGTCGATGCGGGACTTGCCGGGACGGTGATGCGCTTTATTCCAGGTGTTGCGGCTGGAACGCGCGCGACAGTCGTGGTGGATGGTGACGAACAATCCTATGCCCGCCCCATGGGGCCGGTCATCGACGGACTGGTCCAAGCAGGCGTACGCATCACTGCCGACGATCAAAATCCTGTGACACGGCTACCGCTGACCGTCCATGGCAAAGGCCAACCCCCAGGTGGCGTCGTCGAAGTCGACTCGGGTGGCTCATCGCAGTTTGTGTCGGCCCTCTTGTTGGTCGGGGCAACATTCGCCGACGGACTTGATGTGCGGCATACTGGCGATCACACGCCCAGCCCAGAGCACATCGCCATGACCGTGAAAGTCCTTGAAGCCGCCGGCGTGGCTGTCCACACACCGGAACCCAACCGGTGGGTCGTCAAACCCGGCCCCATTATCGCAACCGATATCGCTGTGGAACCGGACCTGTCCAATGCCGGCCCATACCTAGCGGCTGCGGTCGTCACAGGTGGGACGGTCACCGTCCCCTACTGGCCGGTCGAAACCACGCAGATCGGTGATCGCTGGCGCGAGATTTTGCCACAATTTGGAGCCACCGTGACCTTTGAACACATCGAAGGAACCAACTACGGAAACCTGACAGTCACCGGCTCCCGAACACCCGACGGAAAACCGATCATTAAAGGTGCCGGAGAACTGTCCGATCTGGCAGAGCTGACCCCCACCACCGCAGCTTTGGCCCTGCTAGCTGATGGTCCAACAAAGTTGACCAACATCGGTCACCTGCGTGGACACGAGACCGACCGTCTGATCGCACTTCATGCGGAAGCCCAGAAACTCGGTGCAACTATCGAAGAGGGCGAAGACTATCTTGGTTTTCGCGGCGGCTACAACCTCCAGCCAGCAACTCTGGACTCGTACGCTGACCACCGGATGGCGACATTCGGAGCGATCATCGGACTGACAGTTGAGGGGACTGTCGTCAACGACGTCGCCACGAC
>DATBUK010000076.1:0-6911 GCA_036516155.1 Yaniella sp. | reverse complement strand
TCTCACCTGGATCGTTCCCCATCGCTGCAACCGGTATGGCGCGAAGAAGTCCGCGAGCAGCTCCGTGCAGCGCAAGAAAAACTCATCGCCGAGTTGGAACAGAAACTCGAAAGCGCCCCGGAAGTCGCTTCGGACGAATACATGTATCAGGACCGTGAGGAAACCGAGCGCGAACTCGAAGCAGCAAAGCGGCTCCTTGCCGAGCTTCCCGTTCAAGTCAGCGAACAGTCACGTCAAGAACGCTCCTGGAACCAGATGCCCTACGAACGCTACCGGTCCTAGGGACGAGCTCTGCGTCGGCGACGGATTACTTGCGCTGCGTGGGCTCACCGAGCGACAGCATGAGTCGGTTGGCCCAGTTGAAGAAGGCGGCACCGTTGATCACGTCGACGATATCGGCGTCTTCAAGCCCAGCGTCACGTAATGCGTCGATGTGTTCTGCGTTAAACTCACTGGGCGTCACGGTGAGCGCGGCCGATGCTTGCGCGATGGCGGACCACGGTTGACCGAGGTCCGCCTCGACGCCGCCGTCGTCGAGCAGTTTTTGTACGTAGTCTCGTCGTCCGGATTCTTTGGTCGCACGGCTCGTGTGGACGGAGGCGCAATACACGCAGCCGTTGACTCGTGATGCGGCTGAGGCGGCGATCTCGCGGTCGGCGCGCGGCAGCCCGGTGGTGACGTTGTAGAAGATGTCTTCATCCGTCAGGGTGCGGGCCTTCAGGGCTTCAGGGTTGCGGACCAGCAGCCGGAAGTAGGGACTTTTGAGGCGGAACTGACCGATCAGGGCCTCGCGCTGTTTGTCGGTCAGCTCGGCTTCTTCCACTGGTGAGACCTTCGGGCGTTGTGATTCGGAGTATTCGGTGATCTCACTCATGACCGGGCTCCTTTCAGAGCAAGTAAGCCGTCGATGACACGGATTTGAAAGGCGAGAAACGAGATGACTTGGCTCAGCGTCACAATGTCATCAGCACTCCAGCCCGCAGTTTCCAGTCGGCGCAGATGCTGCGCTGTCGCATCGCGCGGATGCAGGCTCAACAGATGAGCATGCTCCAAGGCTGCGGCTAGGCGCTCATCAATGACGGCTGGGCGGCGCTCCGGGGAATATGAGATGGTGGGTCCGGGTTCGGACTCAGCGGCCAGACCGGTTTCTTGGTATTCGCCATAGGGACCGGGACGACGATCCTGTGCAGCTAGTTCGGCGACGACGTGGGCTAGTTCCGGGCTGACCTCGTCCTCGAGCATTTCGGTATAGAATGCGGCGGCCGGTGACTGACTGGCCTGCAAGCTCACGGTATAGGCGGCTACGGCATAGCGTTCAGCCAGGGAAAACGTTCCGGGATCTTCGGGTTCAAAGAGCACTTCGAAGCTGCGTTGGGCATTATCGCGTGCTTGTTGTCTGGTGCTGCGGATCTGATCGAGTGCGGAACCGGGTTCAATGCCGACCAGGGTATCGATAATGTCTGTCATGGCGTTAGCTTTCGACCGTCCAACCAAGCGCTGGAGCCACCTGGGTGCCCAGCAGTTCGAGCGAGCGCATCGTGATTTCGTGGCCGGGGTCCAGGGAGTGCACCTGGAAGCTGACTTCGGTTGAGGCGTTGGCGGCCTGGTCTGCGGCCAGCTGTTCGGTCACCTCGTTGACGGTACCAAAATATGTGCCGGTGTAGCGCAACAGTTCGGTATCGCTGAGCTGACCGGCGCTGATGGGCTCTCCGTCAGAGCGAAGGTTGCGTTCGGCCAGGTGTGCGACGCGGGTGCGTAAATGCTGTAGTGCGGCTTGGCGGTTTTCCTCGTCAACGACTACGGCGGTTCGCGAGGCCAGAATCCGCGGCTGGGCGCCCTCGGCGAGCTGTTCGTGGTAGGTCTCGATGATCGGCATTTGGAGATCGCCGACCAGTTCACCAACCTCGGCCCCGGGTTGAATCCGCGACAACATCAGGCCATCGCCGGCCTGGGCAGCTCGGGTCGCACCGTTGGCAGAAAACGTGGCCTGCCACATCCGACCCCCGAGTCCCGGGGAAAGCGGCTGCAGCACTTTTCCGCTTTTTCCTAGTGGTTTACCCGCCAGCGCGTCACGCAAGATGGGAAGGCCTTCGTTGAACCGCTCGCGCGGGTTGGTGTTCTCATAGCCTAGGACCTCGAGGTTTTCTGGGCTCGCACCGGGAGCGATACCGAATTCAAAGCGACCGTCTGCGAGAATGTCGAGCACGGCGGCGTCTTCGGCGGTCCGCACGGGATTTTCGTGGGGCAGCGTCACGACGGCGGTACCCAACCGGAGGCGGCTGGTCGCTTGTGCTGCGGCACCCAAAAATGGCCACGGGGTGGGGAGGCCGCCCTCATCCGCGTCGAAGTGGTGCTGAGCAATCCAAGCGGTCGCGAAACCGTGGCGTTCGGCCTGTTGGATCTGCTCTAGAGCCCAACGATATCGCTGGGCGGGCGTTCCCTCGTCGAGAAGCCGGGTAAAAAATCCTATCCGTGGCATGAGTGCGTATCAGCTTTCTATACTCGGGTACTCTGATCGATGGCATCGCTCATATCTTTGCCTACCGCAACGCAACAGGCAAACAAGTATTACCTTGAGTTGCAGCAGCAAGCAATCAACTTGACCCGCCGTAATACCATAGGCAGTTGCTCACCATCCCGGGGGCCTATCGTTGTGGTCCCCCTCGTTTTCCCGGAGGTTTTCCTAATGAAGCTGACTTCTGCACTACGCGGCATCAGCGCGGCAGCCGCACTTGCCCTGACCCTGACAGCGTGCGGGTCCACATCTGATGAGGACGCTGCCTGGCCAGACGAAAACCTCGACATGATCATCGGCTTCGGTGCCGGCGGGACCCCGGATCTGATCGGGCGTGCAGTGGGAGATCAGCTGCAAGACGAACACGGGATCAGCGTGACCGCCACGAACCGCACCGGTGGTGCCAGCACGATCGCGCTGAACGAAGCACTGAGCGCTCCGGCCGACGGAACAACACTGGGCTTGGGCACCTCGAATGGGCTGCTGTGGCAGCCCCTGGTCGAATCCGGTTTGGAATATGACCAAACGGAAGGCTATGAGGCGCTCGTCAAAGTTGCCGAATCCCCGTTTTCCCTGATGGTCGCCGCTGATGGCGAGTTCGACACGATGGATGACTTCATTGCGGCTGCGGACGCGGGCGAAGAACTCGCGGTCGCCGTCACCGGTGAGGGAGCCCAGACCGACCTGACTGTCCAACAACTCAACGAACAAAATGACTGGCAGCTGCGCAGTGTGCCATATACCGACGGTGCCGGTGAAGGCATCTTGGCGGTCATGCGCGGCGAAGTCGATGCGCAGGTCAGCACCACCGCGGGCGTTCAGGGCCAGATCGACGCCGGCGATGTCAATATCTTGACGGTCCTCGCGGCCGAAAACGAACCCGAAAACCCCGACGTCCCTACCATCGATGAGTTCGATTTGGATGTCCCGATGGGAACCTCGTTCTACGTTGTCGTCACGGATGAGATTGATGACCAGCTGCGCGAGGATATGATTGCTGCCATGGACGAATTGGTCCAATCCGATGAGTGGTCTGCGACCCTTGACGAGCTCGGTCTACCGCAAAACACGCTGACCCATGACGAAACTCAGGACGAGATCGCTCAACTCATCGAAGAATACAAAACCCTCGAGCCCTAACCATGTCTGAACACCAGCCACCACCAGCCGCGTCACAAGATCAGGTCGAACGACGCGCTGCCACCGTCCCCTGGCGTATCGCCGGGCTGATCGGGCTGGTGCTGGCTGCCGGCACGGCATGGATCACCTGGCAAAACTACCCGCTAGGTACCCTCGACCGGCCCGGATACGGCCTGTTCCCACTGCTCGTGGCCGGGCTGATGGCCATCGCCTCCATCGTGGCCCTCGTTGAAGCACGCGGGGTGACCTTCGGCTACGAGCCCATCGCCTGGCGCCGGTTTGGTGTTGCCGCAGCCGTGATTCTCGGTGGCGCCTGCCTGCTACCGGTCCTGGGATTCATCCCGGTGGCCCTCGTGGGAACCACGGTCTTGGGCATCATGATCGAGGGAAAGTTTCAGTGGAAAATCCCTTTGACCATGATCGTTGTGACGTTCGGGATCTGGGCCGTCTTCGAATTGCTACTAGGAATTAGGCTGCCATGAACCCGTGGGAAGGTTTGCTGTACGGACTCAGCGTTGCCCTGACGCCAGGACACCTCCTGGCGGCCCTGGTCGGTGCGCTCCTCGGGACAATCATGGGGCTGATCCCGGGCGTCGGGCCCGTATCCGGTGCGGCCATCCTGTTGCCCCTGACCTACGTCTTTGAACCGCTCACCGGGATGATCGTGATCGCCGGGATGTTCTACGGCATCATGTACGGCGGATCGACGACGTCTGTGCTGCTCAACATCCCCGGTGATGCGCCATCGGTCGTCTCAGCATTTGAGGGGTACCCGCTCGCGCAATCGGGTCGGGCCGGTCCGGCACTGGGGATCACGGCCATCGCCTCGTTTATCGGGGGCACCGGAAGTGTCATCGTGCTCAGCATGGTGGCAGCACCGGTCGCCGAGGTCGCGATCCTCTTTGGGTCGGCCGAATACTTCGCACTGACCCTGGGCGGGTTGATTATTCTGTCCCGCATCATGGGTGGTTCCATTACCGCCGGGCTGCTCCCCCTGGCCTTTGGCCTGCTGCTCGGGGTGCTGGGTGAGGACGCGATCAGTGGCGACGCCCGGTTTACGTTTGGGGTGCGGGAAGCGTCGCAGGGTGTCAGCATCGTCGCACTGGCGGTCGGTATGTTCGGGCTGACCGAAATCTTGCGGCTGATCATTCAAAAACAGTCGACCCCGTATGTCGGGTCACTGCGCTGGCGGCAACTCATTCCGACCAAATCCGATATGCGAAATTCGGCGGGTAGCTGGTTCCGCGGTAGCGGTATCGGCTTTGGGCTCGGGTTGCTGCCGGGACCAAGTATCTCGTTGTCGACGCTGCTGAGTTATCGCCTCGAATCAATGGTCGGCCGAGACCGCAAGAAGTTTGGCAAAGGCGCGGTATCCGGGCTGGCCGGACCCGAGTCGGCCAATAATGCGGCAGCAACGTCGTCAATGATCCCGCTGCTGTCGTTGGGGCTGCCATTTTCGGCGACGCTAGCGGTCATGTTGGTTGCGATGCAGGTCCACGGCATCCAGCCCGGACCGCAGCTGGTGAGCACCAATCCGGATCTGTTCTGGGGGCTCATCGCCTCATTGCTCATCGGCAACGTGATGCTGTTATTACTCAACGTCAACCTGATCCGACTGTGGGTTGCGGTGCTGCGGGTGCCAAACTGGATCCTGCTACCGGCCGTGGTCGCGATTTGTTGGGCGGGCGTGTACACATTCCGGCTCAGCTGGTTCGACCTGGTCGTCGCCGCTGCGCTCGCGGTCATCGGGTTCTTCATGCTGCGGTACAACTTCCAACTCGTGCCGGTGCTGTTGGGGACGCTCATCGGCCCACTGGTCGAACGGCACTTCCGCCAGGGTTTGACCGCCGCCAACGGCGACCTGTCGTATTTCATTACCCAGCCGATCGCCGCCGGCATCTGGATCGCCGTACTGGCCGTGGTCGCCGGACTCCCGTTGTTGCGCTGGTGGTTGGGACGTCGCCGCGCAAACGAAAACATCAAGGCCGCCGAGCAGCATCCGTCGGTCTAGGTCGGCTACCAGGCGAGCGTTTCGGCCCGCGATACGAACATGCCGTGGTTGGTTTTGGTATTCCAGCAGGACATGCCGATTTCTTGGCTCAAGCAGGCGAAATCTCCGTCGGTTGCGGCTTCACCGTAGTCGAGGGTTACCGGGGCCGAACCCACGGGGCCATCAGAGCGATCCGAGATATCTTCGCCGGGCCCTTCGGTGCCGACACCAAAGCTGGCGAAGGGTTCTAATATGATGCAGTCCAGATACGGGAATCCTGGTCCGTCAAACATGAGAAAGCTGCAGGCAATATTTTCCGACGGACTCATCACGAGTGCCCCGTCGTACTCGTCCAACGCCAGTTCTTGGGCACCGGTGACGGATTCATCACAGACGCGTTCGTCGATGCCGGCGGGAAGAGCTGGATTGCCGGCACAACCAGTGGCGGATTGCTCCGCGGTGGCTGCATCACTGGCTGCATCATCGGCCTGGGTATCGGTCGAGACTTGGTCCCACGGGATGACCACATTGCCCACGCCGCACGCGGTGGCCGAAAACTTGCCGGCGTGCCAGCTCAGATGCAGTCCTGCGCTCGTGGGACTGAACGCATCAACGACATGATTTGGCGCCGCCCCCTGCGCATAATTTTCCGTGCACTCCCCCGAGGTTGCGATGAATTCGGTCAGCTCACTCGGGTCGGCTTCGATGAAGTCTTCGACGGTCGCGAACTCGCCGGTGCGCAAGTTCATGGTCACCGACATGGCTCGCGTCTGGGGCGCAATCTCTGCGATGTGCGTTCCGAGGGTATAAGAGACGGTCGCGAAGTCTCCGTGGATACCCGAGGTGGTGATATCGAACCAAACTTCATTACCGCAGCCACCGAATTCGCTGTCTTCGCAGTATCGGTCGCCGTCAGCTTCGGTCAATCCCGCCGCACGGGCTTTCGAATGGGCCTGCAGCTCGGCCAGTAGATCCTTTTCCATGCGCTGGGCGAATGCTTCGCTATGTTCGGCATCAACGCCGGTCACTTTCGGGAGTTTGACGTCTGCAAAGACTGGATACTCGGCGTTGTCAGAGACCAGCGTGTGCTCTTCGAACTCCAACACCGGGTCAAACTCTGCTGGTTCTCCGGTGGTCTCCGTGCTTTCCGCGGTGGTCGGCTCAGCGCTGGGCGTTGCAGGCGCAGCCGGGGTCTCGGTGCTACCGCAAGCCGAAACCCCGATCGCGAGTGCTAACGCCGCCGCGATAGTCGCAAACCAGGTTCGA